>JAGARL010000188.1 GCA_017622255.1 Methanocorpusculum sp. | reverse complement strand
GATTGACTTAGGTCTTACAGGAGGCGTCTCCTTCCCGGCAGAAACCTGCAGTTACACCGAACTCTCCCCCGCACATGTTCTCTCCAAAGCACGGGTCTGCATGTGCGATATCGAGTGTGACGACCGATACGGATTCCCGGAGGCGGAACGCGATGCGATTAACTGCATTACCTGCCATGACTCCTTTGACGACTGCTACACCACCTTCTTCCTCAACGGAGAAACTCCGCTCACCAGAGCAGAGCCACTTCCAAACGGCTGTTTTGATGAAAGCCGCCACAAAATCCTTGCCTTCGATTCCGAGCGGGAGCTCTTCAAGGCATTTATCGCATACATTCAGGAAAAAAATCCTGACATCTTATCCGGCTGGAACTTCGCAGACTTCGATGCCGCCTATATCTTAAAGCGGGCAGAAGTCCTCGGCTTCAAGCCGGATGTGTTCGCACGGCTCCCGGGCGTTGTTGACCGAAACGCCATGCGCGGAAGAGTCATCTTTGATTTGCTTACCGCATACAAGAAGATGCAGAGCGGACAGAAAGAATCCTACCGCCTGGATGCTATTGCAGAAGAGGAACTTGGAGAGCGCAAGGTTCGCTATACCGGAACACTCGGAGACCTCTGGAACAACGATCCCTTGAAGATGATTGAGTACAACTTCAAGGATGTGGAGCTGTGTGTCGGCATCAACCGCAAAAACAGCATCGTTGAGTTCTTCCAGGAGGTCTCGCGCTATGTGGGATGCCCGCTTGACAAGACGCTCAACTCCTCCAATGTGGTTGACATCTTCATCCTCCGCCGGGCATTTGGAAGATTCGTCCTCCCGTCCAAAGGAAACGGAGTCGGTGAAGAGTTCGAAGGGGCAACTGTCTTTGCTCCGTCCAAAGGCGTCTGCGAAAACGTCATCGTCCTCGACTTAAAATCGCTCTACCCGATGGCTATGATGACCTTAAACGCCTCGCAGGAGACCAAGTCTCCGGACGGCGAAATCCATGCGCCAAACGGTATCCGCTTCAAAAAATCGCCGGACGGACTGACCAGAAGTATCATCAGCGAACTGCTGACGGAAAGAGACAACAAGAAAAAACTCAGAAACACCTTCCCCTACGGCTCTGATGAGTACAACCTCTACGACATGCAGCAGAATGTCTTAAAGGTCATCATGAACTCGTACTACGGCGTTTCCGGGTTTGCCCGCTTCCGCCTCTACGACAGAGACATTGGATCAGCGGTTACTTCCGTTGGCCGCGCCATTATCCAGCACACCAGAAAAATCATCAACGACAACGGATACGAAGTAATCTACGGAGATACGGACTCCTGCTTTGTCCAGCTCCCAATGGTGTCTCAGGAAGAGACAATCCAGATTGCCCGAAAACTCGAAGAGGAACTGAATGCAAGCTACCCTTCCTTCTCCAAGGAAACGCTTGGTGCGGATGTCAGTTACTTCTCGATTAAGTTCGAGAAGATTTACCGCCGGTTCTTCCAGGGAGGAGCAAAGAAGCGGTATGCCGGACATCTGACCTGGAAGGAAGGGCAGGAGATTGACAAAATCGACATCGCCGGATTTGAGATGAAACGCTCCGACTCCGCCCACATTACCCGCGAGGCGCAGGGAACGGTTCTGGAGATGATTCTGAAAGGCAACGGAAAGTCCGACATCAAAGGGTACCTCCCGCAGATTCTCAAGGACTACCGTGCAGGACGCTACCCGCTGGAAAAAGCAGGAATTCCCGGCGGCATCAACAAAGCGCTGGATGATTACGAGCGCCTGGATGCCCACGGACGCGGAGCAAAATACGCCAATCAGTATCTTGGAACCGACTTCAAACGCGGAAGCAAGCCGAAGCGGGTGTACATCAAACGCATCTTAAATCCGGATAAGTATCCGGAGACTGATGTCATCTGCTTTGAGTATCCGGACCAGATTCCGGAAGACGCCTTTGAAATCGACTGGGATTTAATGCTCGAGAAAACCATTCAGGCCCCGCTGAACCGGATTTTCGATGCGCTCGGCTGGGACTGGGATGAGTTTGACCCGAAGGTCGCAAAAAAGACAACTCTGGATATGTTCTTCTAACCCCTCATCCTTTAACCGTAATACTTGTCTATCCCGCCAAAACCAGCAATCAGCTTTCCATTACGAGTCTTGTTAATAAAACTAGTAAGTCGTTTTTTGAATTCGTCAGGACGTTTTCTTGCCGCATCTATATAGGCAATACGAATACGCTTATATGGCTCTGATAATTTCTTGTAGTTTTCCCACGCAAGCGTATCTGCTTTTATGGTATCAAGTATGTCGCTGGGAAATATGTATGGCGCACGAATAATAGGTAATACCTCATCTCTCACCTTCGGGTGAATCATCCCTTGTTCCTCGAGCCAAATCAGTCGTTCTATATTCGGGCGTGAATATGAACTTCCTCTTTTCCTTGGTGTAAACCGCTGTGCACGATGTGTCGGGTCTATGTGTTTAATTGTGCTGTCTATCCAGCCAAAGCAAAGTGCTTCTTCTACTGCATCATTATATGAAAGTGATTTGTCTCCGGATTCCTTCATTGGAAACACAAACCATATTTCATTTTCTGTTTCAAAGTGCTCTGCAAGCCAGTTTCGCCATATGCCCCGCTCACTTGTATAAAATATGTTCACTCTCTCATTCCCGACAAATTTAGCTTCTTAAAAATAAAATGAAGAGAGAGGGACAGCTGAAAATCGAGCTGTTCCTCTTCCCTGCAGTACGGCTTTTCATCTTTAAATCTTCAGCCGGTTCTTTTTGATTTTTCTATAGCGCATATATGCAAGAGCCAGCACAACAAGCCAGCCTGCAAGGAATGCATAGAGAATCATCTCGCGGTTTTCTTCATAGAAAGTCAGCGAGACAGCTTTCGTCTGGGTAAAGGTGACAACGGTCTGCTCCGCATCCGCGGAAATAACACCGCCTCCTGACACCGTTCCAAGAATCAGGTGTCCGGTAGTGTAGGGTTTGGGAAGGGTTACCGTCACATTATATGCGGTCGGAAACTTCGCATACACAAATCCGCCGGCAATCGGAAGCGAATAGGTCAGCGTATAGTTTCCTTCGGGAAACGTCAGTGTCCCTTTCGTATTCTTCGGTTCAACAACCGTTCCGTTTTCATCCGTCAGCGTCAGATTGCGGACATCTTCTACTGCCACATCCTCGCCTAAGAGGCCGGGCATTACCAGAAGGTATGATGAACCGGAAAACTTCGCCTCGGCATACAGCACCGAGCCGTTTTCCGAAACCGTAAAGTCCGCGGTGTTGGCAGCCGCAGGGACTGCCAGCAGAAGGACTGCGAGAGCCAGACTTACAGCACAGAGAGCAGTGCTTCGATAGTTGGGTCGATTTCGATTGGGGCTGCGCATTGCTTAATAACAGTTTCCGGATCTTTTAACAGGTGACCGGTGACAACACAGACAATCTTCTCGTCTGCATCAAGGAGTCCCTGCTCTGCCATCTTCTTGATACCTGCAACGGATGCAGCGGATGCCGGCTCAACGCCGATACCCTCAAGGCGTGCTAAGTCGCGCTGCATGGCAAGGATTTCTGCATCGGTTACGAACTCTGCAGTACCGTTGGTCTCGCGGATTGCGCGGAGAGCTTTTTCTGCATTGACCGGAGCGCCGATACGGATTGCGGATGCAACGGTTTCCGGATTCTTCTCAACAACAACTTCCGGCAGGTTGCCTTTAATTGCGTTGACAACCGGCATGGCGCCCTCTGCCTGAATTGCGGTCATCTTCGGAAGAGAGTCGATGAAGCCGATCTCCTTCCACTCAGTCAGTCCCTTGTAGACAGCAGAGATGTTTCCTGCGTTTCCGACCGGTAAGACGAAACGGTCCGGAACACAGCCGAGCTGGTCAACAGCCTCGAAACCGATGGTCTTCTGACCTTCAAGGCGGTATGGGTTGATGGAGTTTAAGAGATAAATGCCGTGGGAGACACAAAGCTCGTGAACCATCTCTAATGCACGGTCGAAGTTTCCGCGAATGGAGATGACCTTTGCACCGTGCATTAATGCCTGGGCAACTTTACCAAGGGCAACGTGTCCTGCCGGAAGGAGAACAACGCCCGGCATTCCTGCCTTTGCGGCATAGACAGCCATGGATGCAGAGGTGTTTCCGGTAGATGCGCAGGCAACGATGTTCTTGCCGAGCTGCTTTGCCATGGAGACACCAAGAGTCATTCCTCTGTCCTTGAAGGAACCTGACGGGTTCATACCCTCGTGCTTGACGTAGAGGTTCTTTAATCCAAGCTCTTCACCAAGGCGCTTTGCGTGATAGAGCGGAGTTCCGCCTTCCTGTAAAGTGACCGGCTCAATCTTGACCGGCAGGAACTCTTTGTATCTCCATACACCAATCTTTCTGCTCTGCAGTTCCTCGCGGGTAACAGTAATTTTGTCGAGGTCGTATTTTACTGCGAGCAGGTGTCCGCATTTTTCACAGTTATACACAATTGCATCGGGAGAGTACTCCGCACCGCAGTGTACACAGACGAGTTTATACATGCCTATGTATTGGTGTGCTTACATTAGAAGGGTTTCGCTCAGAGGAGGGGAAGATGCGGGTTGAAAAAAAAGAGGGGATTTTCTTAGCTCAGGTCGCGGTTCTGTTTCTTTGCCGGAACACCGGATGCCGGGAGGAAGACAATCCAGAGAACAACAGCAGTTAAGGCTCCGAATACTGCCGGTATTCCAAAGATAAATGCGGCAGCGCAGAGGATTACCGCGGCAATCAGAAGAATGACAGTGTACACACGCGGGCGTACATCGGTTCCGTCTCCAAGGATTTTTCCGCGAAGTCTGCGGAAGGAGAATGGATAAAGGTAATGGATTCCTGCGATATCACAAGTGTCTTCAACTAAGTGCATGAAGCATCCGAAGAGGAAGGAGCCGCCGAAGAGGAAGATGAACGGATTGTTTGCGAGGAATGCAAGTCCCGGGATGAAGGAGAGAGCAAAGCAGACAAGCCAGATGTAGAATGTGAGAAGAGCGGACATGCAGAGGATGCCGATTGGGGAGTGCGGAAGCTCGCGGTGTCCCTGCTTCGCGTAAATCTTGTCGCCGAAGATCAGGTGGAAGACGAAGCGCACCGGTTTGTAGCAGAGGATGTTAATGGTGTGCCCGAAGACAGGGGTTAAGAAGAACTTCTTTCCCTTTGCGCCGGGAATTTCTGCATGGAAGATGGCAGAGCCTTTTCCCATGTCAACATCAGGGGTGATGGAGCCAAGAAATGCACCAAGAATGAAGAGGACAGCGCCAAGGATGGCAGCCGGGGTAGTAAGCGTTGGGATTGTTGGGGCAAGGATTAGGATAGCTGTTGCCAGCGTAAGGATGATGTGGGTTACTCCTTTCATG
>JAGARL010000187.1 GCA_017622255.1 Methanocorpusculum sp. | reverse complement strand
GAGTAATTGTCTGCGATGCGGAAATTTCAGAGGATATGCCGTTCGATGTTGTCCTGGGAAAACGGATCTCTGCAAAGACTGCAAAAGAGCTGCTTGGAGCAGTTCGAAAGGCGCCGAAAGGAGCGCTGGTGATTGCTGATGCAGGCGATAACTCGTTTAACCGGACAGCAATTACAACCAAAGGCATTCATATGCTCGCCGGTCTTGATGCGCTGCCGAAAGCAGGCTTTGAACACATCACAGCCAAAATGGCGGCACAGCACAATGTGGCATTAGTCATAGAGCTTGGAAAAATCATTGATTCGAAAACCCGCCGCAGTGCACTCTCGCACTATGCGGATATCTTAAAACTGCAGCGCAAGTATCAGTTCCCGCTCGTCATCGCCTCGACGGCAAAGACTCCTGCGGGACTCAAGAATCTGCAGGAAACTCTTGCCCTCTGTTCCTTATTCGGGATGGAACGGGCAGAGGTCTATTCCGCACTGCATGCAGTGGATTCTCTTCTGCATCCGAAGCAGACGGTGGAGGTCGTCGAATGAGGCCGCTTCCGCCAACCCTTCGCGAGAACCGCCGCTACATCTTAATTAAAGTGGAGGCAGGCGAGATTACGCAGAAGGAAATCTACCGCGCGGCAGCGGACTCTGTCCGCGACCTCTTCGGCGATGTGGGGGCTTCCCGGATTCATCCGGCAGTTGTCTGGTCGGAAGGCGAGTATGCGATTGTCCGCTGCAGCAGAGGGCATGAACTGGAAATGACTGCGGCCCTTGCCTGTGTTACCAAAGCAGGCGGTCATCCTGCAGTGTTTCGGACCGTAAAGACGTCGGGAACTGTTCTCGGCGCGAAAAAAGGTATCTCTGTTGAGAAAAGATATCTTCATGAAGATTGAATATAGTAAGGAGTAACTATGCAGCCACAGCAATATCAGATGGGCGGCTACGACCGCGCTATTACCATGTTCTCTCCTGACGGAAGACTCTATCAGGTTGAGTACGCCCGTGAGGCTGTCAAACGCGGAACGACCGCGGTCGGTATTAAATGCCGTTCCGGCGTTGTTCTGCTCGTTGATAAGAGAGTAGGTTCCCGCCTGCTTGAACCATCCTCGATTGAAAAGATTTTCAAGATTGATGAGCACATCGGTGTCGCTTCCTCCGGTCTTGTCGGAGATGCACGTGCTCTTGTCGAGCGTGCAAGAGTTGAAGCACAGAGCAACAGAATCACCTACGGCGAGCCGATTGATGTGGAAACCCTTTCCAAGAAACTCTGCGACCACATGCAGACCTATACGCTCTTCGGCGGCGCACGTCCGTACGGTACTGCCCTGCTTCTTGCAGGTGTTGACATCGGTGCAGACGGCAAAGCACACTACCGCCTCTTTGAGACCGACCCGTCCGGAACCCTTCTTGAATATATGGCAACCGGTATTGGAATCGGCAGACAGGCAGTCATGAAGCTCTTTGAAGAGGAGTACAAGGAAGGCTTATCCGCTGAAGAGGCAGTCCTCTTAGGTCTCAAAGCACTCTATACCGCAACGGAAGGCAAGTTCGATATGAACACCGTTGAAATCGGCGTTGCCGGCGAATACTCGAAGAAGCGTGCGGTAAAGAAGGTTGTCGAGTCTCCGACCGGAAGCACCACGCAGATTCTGACCTTCAGAAAGCTTACTGCCGACGAAGTGAAGTCTGCAGTGACCAAGTTCTCCAAGACGGTCAAGTCTGACGAGAAGGCGGAGTAAGAGGATGATTCCGCTTGACAATGCAGTAACTGCCCGCCTGGAGAGTCACGGTCTGCGCTTCGAGATTTTAGTTGATCCTGAGCTTGCAGACAAGATGCGCCACGGGGCAGAAGGCATTGATATTGAGGATGCGGTTGCGGCACTGAATGTGTACGAGAACGCATCCCACGGAGATAAGTCCCCGGATGAGGACTTACTCAAAGTCTTCAAGTCCACGGTCTTTGAAGAGGTTGCAAAACAGATTATCCTGAAAGGAGAAATCCACTTAACAACCGATCAGAGAAGACGCTTAACGGAAGAGAAGAGAAACCGCGTTATCACCTACATTGCAAGAAACGCGGTAAACCCGCAAAACGGTCTGCCGCATCCGGTAACGCGCATCGAACTTGCTTTAGAGCAGGTGCGCGTGAACTTTGATCCGTTCAAGTCCGTTGACGACCTTGTCAAGGAAACTGTCAAAGCACTGCGCCCGATTCTTCCAATCAGCTTTGAGGAGAGAAGAATTGCTGCCAAGTTCCCGATGGACTATGCAGCTCGTGCGTACGGCGCGGTTTCCGGAGCCTCGTATGTCAAGATGGAGAAAAACGAATGGCAGAACGACGGTTCGTGGATTTGCGTTGTCTCAATTCCGGCAGGAATGCAGGAGGATTTCTTTAATCTTGCCAATGCCGCGGCAAAGGGTGATGCACTCTTAAAAATCCTTGAGTAAGGGGAAGACACACAACTATTAAATTAATGGAAGACTAACATTAGTAGATATTTCTGGAGAAATAAAAAATGGCATCCAAGAGCAAGCACGTAGCAAAGGGACGCGTCACCGGCAGTGCCGGACGCTTTGGTCCGAGATACGGTCGTTTCGGCCGCAAACTGGTAAATGAGAGCGAGAAGATTTCCCGCGCAAAGCACCTCTGTCCAAAATGCGACACTGTTGCAGTCAAGCGTGTCGGAACCGGAATCTGGGAATGCAAGAAATGCGGATACAAGTACGCAGGTGGAGCATACACTCCGCAGACCCCGTCCCTGAAGGTTGTCCTTCGCGCTATTGAGACCAAGGGAGCATAATTTTAATGGTCAGTTACAAGTGTGCCCGCTGTAAACAGATGGTGGAGATTGACAACAATGTCAGATGCCCCTACTGTGGTCACCGCATTCTCTTCAAGACCCGCGGGGCCGGCACTAAAGTACTGAAAGCTCGATGACAATAGTTACTTCATCGCGCAAACCACAGCCGGAGGTTCGGAAGCTGGCAAAAGAGATAGCTTTTGCCTTGGACTTCCCATACGTACAGCGGGGGAAATCCGGTCTCCGCGACTTTGGGGAAGACGACCCCAATATCATTTTTATCTCAGGTTCAAAGCGGAAAGGTCCGATTTTTGATCTGACGGTTAATGGAGAAATCGTCTTTTCCATGCTGATTACCAATATTACTGTGTCTGAGCGTACTGCAGAGTTCCACAAGGGTTTTGTGACTCGTGAAGAGGAGCTTTACGAGCGGTTAAAGCCGTATCTGCCGATTACGTTTGATGCGTCCGTGGAAGGTCCGATTTGTTTCTGCGGAACGCAGAAGATGCGGTATGTATTCCAGGTTATGGTATGAAGCCTTTGATGAATCATTCGGCACGGTTTGTCTTTGAAACGCCGCATGCAGAGAAGCTGTATGCAGCTCTTTCCCCGGAAGCGGGAAGTGATCCCGGGGAGAAATCACAGGTGCAGTTAGAATATGATGACGCATCACTGACGCTTTGCGTGTTCGCAGAGGATGTGTCTGCGATGCGGGCATCGCTGAATATGTGGCTGCGCCTGATTAATGTATCACTCGAAGTATTGGAGTTGTAAAAAATGGCAATGAACCCACAGGCGGCAATTCCGCCGCAGATTCAGCAGCAGCTTGCTATGTTTCAGCAGATTCAGCAGCAGCTTCAGCAGGTATCGTCTCAGAAAATGCAGTACGAAATGACTCTTCGCGAGACCAAGCGCGCAGTTGAAGAGCTTGAGGCTGTAAAGGATGATGCAGCAGTTTTCTCTTCTATCGGATCTATTATGATTCAGAAGGACAAGGAGACTGTCAAGAAGGAGTTAACCGATAAGGCAGACTCTCTTGAACTCCGTATCAGCTCTCTTGACAAGCAGGAGAAGGCTATGGCACAGAGAGCCTCCCAGCTTCAGAAGCAGATTCAGGATGCAATTTCCGGCGGAGCACCAACCGCCCAGTAATTCTTTTTTTCAGTGATTTTTCTTAAGAGCAATGCGATAGCGTTGCATGGCACGTGAAGGTGCGATGAGCACCGGAACGACTAAGGGTAGATGCCGGGGTTGTATTTTTGATTCGTGCAGATTCGCGGTTTTATTTTTGGAAGATGGTGTTATGAAGAAAAACGCGAATCTGCACGAATCGGAAATCATCGCATGGTTCCAGTCTGTGTCGTTTCGGTGCTCATCGCACCTTCACTTGTTTTGCAATGCTGTCGCATTGCTCCTGCAGGTTTTTACAGCACACATTTCCCGCGCGAGCGCTGTGTGCCCAAAATCTCGAAAAATCAAAAACTCTAATTTGAGCTTATTTTTCGATTTTACACGTTTTATAGGTGCAAAAATTTTCGTAACTTAAGCCACGTATATATACTCAGGCGTCCAATGATGTAGTATGAGAAAGACAGCATTCGTTGTTTTAGCACTTGCCCTTGTGGGCATTGTTGCAGCTGCAGGCTGCATCAGCACTGAGACCCAGTCTCCGGCAGGCGACTGGTATGTGCCAGGTACCGACATTACTATGACCATCACTCCGGAAGGCTCTGTCCTTGGACAGGCACCGCAGAACAGCTTCTTCGGCTCCTGCACCATTGACGGTGATAAGATTGTATTCAACATCGCTGCAACCCTTATGACCGACTCTGAAGAAGAGAGAGCATTCTTTGCAGCACTGAACTCCGTTGACTCCTTCAAGGTCGAGAACGGAAAGCTTGTCCTCATGTCCGAGGGTAAGGAAGTCTTAACCTTTGCAGAGGCACTCGTTGGAACCTTCGTCACTGAAGACGGCATCACTATCACCTTCAACAAGGATATGACCTTCTCCGCAAACGGTCCGGTTAACCTCTTCTCCGGTTCCTACGCATACACTGAGAACGGTATCGAGTTCACCGATGCTCTCTCCACCATGGCATTCGGCTCTGAGGAAGACATGGCAGCAGAAGCAGCATTCCTTGCAGCACTTGCAGAAGCAAAGACCTTCTCTGTTGAGAACGGCAAGCTTACCCTTGGCAAACTCACCTTAACCGCATCCGTTGTCGGCAACTGGATGACTGTTGACGGCATCACTCTCACCCTCGCAGAGGATGGAACCTTCGCAGGTCAGGCACCGGTTAACAACTACTTCGGCGAGTACGAGGTTAAAGACGGTAAGGTTACCTTCAAGAACGTTGCATCCACCAAGATGATGGGCGCAGAGGAAGACATGGCAGCAGAGGATGCATTCTTCAAGGCACTTGCAGAGAACACCTTTGCAGAAGGTCAGTTCCTCACTGCAGAAGGAATTACCTTCATCCGCACATAAGCACACAGAAATACCATACTCTGCAGGATTCCTGCAGGAATAACACCCAATCTTTTTTCCTTTCTTTCAACAGTCTCTTTGTTCAGTGGACTGGTTTTATCTTCTTCATTCGGGGTTTGGATTATCCATCCGGGCAGGATGGCTGAAATTCGTTCTCTTTGAAAATCCTGATGCTGCAGAACAGGTGCTTTGAGGTGCTGTTTTGGATTGGTCAGTGTCGGAAAAAATACTACAGTCTTTTTTGCTACGCACTGGTTCGTTTGCCGAGAGATATGAAACCGCTTTACTTAGCAAAAATCAGAAAAAGGAAAACGCCCAAATCGGAATTCGAATCCGAGTCGCAGCCGTGACAGGGCTGCATGATAGGCCACTACACTATTTGGGCAAGATTACATTACAATCATAACCGCTTTGCACTGCAAAACACCAGAAAAAGGATGCGCCCAAATCGGAATTCGAATCCGAGTCGCAGCCGTGACAGGGCTGCATGATAGGCCACTACACTATTTGGGCAAGTTTTGCTTGTGCGTCATTGGAAAATGGTCCCGACTCCCGGATTCGAACCGGGGACATCGCGGTAGCCGCGCAGTATGCCCGCAGGCATTAATCTTACTACAGCCGCGCACTCTACCATCTGAGTTAAGTCGGGTTATGACTGCTCTAATAACAATGATGTTTGAAAATATAAATCTGTCGGAATTCATCCGCATCTCCCAAACCCTCATATGGTTAGACGGCAAATATGTTGGCAAGAGTTCCATCTATGCCAGAATTAACCGGATTTGCCGTAATAGGCTGTTCAAAATGCCGCAGAATCATGTCCGCGGACCTGTCTCATGCCACCAAAACCTGCCAGTGCGGACACAAACTTGACCTGAAAAAAACCAAACTCCTCGCAGTTTTTGCCTCAGCAGACGATGCCGCGCAGGAAGTCATGCGCATGCAGGAGCGAAAAAACACCGGCTTTACTTCTGCGGTGAAGTTTGAGCGGGTTTAGGTTCTCTCTTCTTTTTAGTTTCAGTTGGGTTAATTCCTGGGCTTCGTATGAGCGTTTTTCCTACGCGAAATTCACACGAAACCAACGCGAATCGCCAGTCCTTCGGACTTGCTCACGCCTTGAGTCGCGACGCACGTCGTGCCGACGTACTAATGGCTTAGTCGCTTTCGCTCCCTCGCCCTTCTCGCCTCGCGGCAAAAACGCGAAATGATAAAAATCGCGAAAACTCAGTGAAAGTCACGAAAAAGGTATATGCGTTCAAAATCACCAGAGAAACCTTTCGTATGGGTTTAATCCTTCTTAGAATGAAATGGTTAGAGTTCTGGATACTTCACCAGATACCATGTGGTAAGGTCATTCTTCTGATAGTAGGTTTTCAGAATCAGCTCGAATCCGAGCTTTTGGTAAAATCTGCAGTTGTGTTCGGTGTTTGTTTCCAGATAGACTGTCTGTTTCGCACACTCACTGAGTTTTTCCTGAATCAGTTTCGAGGCAATGCCCCTCCCCTGCATCTCAGGCAAGACGCCGATTGCATAGAGATACAGCGTATCATCCGGAAGATTCAGGCTTTTCCTTCCCTTCTCCACTGCAGAAGAATTTTTTGCGAGATTAATCATCTCTGATATCTTCATCTTCCCAAACAGCCTTCGGATGAGACTAACTGCGGGAGCTCCGCTTCCGGCAGCACCTATGGTTGACCATACAACAACACCGCCGCACTCTGCGCTGTCTGCTTCAACAGTTCCGCGTTTAATGAGATACTCCATCTCCAGACGGAAAAGAATTTCCAGACATCTCATCCTCCTTGGCTCTGCTATTGAAAGAGATGGAAAAGGATAATTGAAGAATGCACAGGCAAGTGTTTTTTGTGCCTTCTCCAAATCATGTAAATTAAGAGTGATGGTCATTCACTCAAAGAGGTTGTCAAAGTACTTTGCTGCGAAGAACTCCATCATCGGGAAGGTAAGAAGAATGAGTCCAAGACCAAGTACCGG
>JAGARL010000186.1 GCA_017622255.1 Methanocorpusculum sp. | reverse complement strand
TCCGACGGCGGAATGAACGATAGTATCGGGAAAAAGCTGGGAAGAATGGCAGAAGGCGACGATGACAGCGGCAATTTCGACAAGGCTTACGGACAGTTGGAGGAGTTGCGGAAGAAGTATATTCCGGACCGCCAGAAGGATGAGAAGGGATATGTGGCGGAGCTGACCCGTAAATTGTCCGAGGCGCAGGCAAGACTGGAGAGTTGCTTGCGAAAGGAAGAGAGTGCAAAGCCTTGGAGAGAAAAAGAGCAGGAGGTTGCGGCTCGCAGGAAAGAAGCGGAAGAACAGTTGGGACTGTGCCGTGAACGCCTGGAAACAGCGGCTGCGTATGAAGCGCTGGCCGCAAAAAAGCAACATTATACGGAGCTTTGCGGACAGGTGGAAAGTCTTCGGATCAAGAAGGAGAGTATGGAAGGCTTGTTTCGTGCGGGAGTGCCGGACCTGTCGGAACTGAAACGTTGCAGGCAGGCGGCAGAGGATGCTGCGGAGCTGACGGGCGAGTTGCGCTCCTACCGGTTGGCACCGGAGGATGCTGCGGAGCTTGATGTATTGCAAAGGAAGTTTGCAACGGGAGTACCGGAACGGGAAACGATACAGGAGAGTATCCGTACCGAAGGAGAAACAAAGGAGACGTTGTTCCGGACGGAACAGATGTATCGTCAGGTAAAAGAGAAAGCAGACCACGAAAAGAAAAAGAAGAAGCTTTGCTTCGGCCTTTCGGTGCTGTTTATGTTGCTTGCCGTAGTGCTCGGAATACTTGCCTTTGCCGGACCGAAACATGGAGCAGAAGATGTGCCTGGGTTGGAACATACGGAAATCCGGTTACCGGAGACGGCACAAAAGCAGAAAGAACCGAAAGCGAATGTAGCTTTGATCGGGCTTTGCGGGGCATCCGTACTGGCTTTTGCGGTTCTTCTGGTAACGGGAGTAAGACGGAAAAAAGAAGAGCAAACGGCAGAGACGTTGCTGGACGAGTATTCTACAGAGATAGAACAACTTCGGGGGCAAAGGGCACAGAACGGTATGCTTTTGGCACAATACGGAGTGGAAACAGAGACGGATGTACAGGGAGCCTTGTACCGGCTGGCGGAGGATGCCGGACGATATGAGACGCTTGCGCAGAGGAAAGAGCGACAGGAGCAATGTCTGCAAAGGCGTGATGCGTTGTTGCGGGAATGCACGGACTTATTGGTGATGTACGGCATGGAAACGGAGGACCCGGCCGGTAGTTTGCATATTCTGGAGACCCGTACGAGAGATTTTATCAGAATTTCCGAAGAGTTTGCAGAAGCGGCAAAAAAGAGGGAACAATTTGAACAGGAGACCTCGCCGGAGACCTTTTACGGTCTTGCGGCTCCGGAGATAGGCTTCCGGGAATTGCAGGCGGAGGAACAGGAGCTTTTGGTGCGGATATCCCGGGCAACGGAGGAAGAAAAGGATTGCAGGGAACGGGCGGAAACCTTTGAGGAAGAAGCGGAGGAGGCGACCGAAACAGAAGAACTTTGCAAGGAGTTGCAGGGGGCTCTGGAGACGAAAAAACGGGAGCATTTCTTTGTGACGGAAACATTAAAGTGCCTGCAAACGGCAAAGGAACAGTTCTCTTCCCGGTATTTGCGCGGATTGACCGAAGGCTTTGAAAAATATATTTCTCTTTTGGGATAGGAGGATTTATCCAAAGGTCTGGAGGGTCATTTTGACGGAGTTCGGACGGATATTAATCTGAATGTGCAGGTGACGGCATACGGAGAAGGGAAGGAACTGGGGTACTTCAGTACCGGAACCAGGGATTTGATCGGGCTTTGCATGCGGTTTGCCCTGGTGGAGGCCATGTTTCCGGAAGAAGAACCGTTTTTGGTTCTGGATGATCCGTTTGTGAATTTGGATGAGGAGAAAACGAAGCGGGCACTGGCGTTTTTAAAGGAAGCTGCAAAACAGTATCAGATTGTTTATCTGGTATGCCATGAGAGCCGTGCATAAGATGCGCATCCGAAAGGAAAAGAGAGCGTAACACCGTAAGCGTAGCAAGATAAGGAGATGAAAGGAGGCGGCAGGAATGAAAAAACAAAAAGAAACGGGACGGATCATAGCGATTCTGGCCCTGTTGGCGTATTTATTACTGCTGTCTTATTTGCTTTTTTTCAGCAGTACCTACGGTCGCACTGTGGAGATGGGATACCGGTATAATCTACGGCCGTTTCATGAAATCAGGCGGGGACTCGAGAATATCGATACGGTAGGCTATCGGTATGTGATTGTAAATATTCTGGGCAATATCGCGGCGTTTATGCCGTTCGGGTTTTTACTTCCGTTTGTTTCGGAGCGGAAGATACATGTGGGGAAGGCAGCGGTTGCCACTTTTTTATTGAGTC
>JAGARL010000185.1 GCA_017622255.1 Methanocorpusculum sp. | reverse complement strand
GGCACTCTCTGTTGAATACATGGCAAAACACGGAAAAGAGCTTGCACCGGGTGTTCACGATGTCCCGACCGAAATCGACGAGTACATCGCACGCTTAAAGCTGGAATCCGTCGGTGCTTCCTTAGATGAACTCACGCCTGAACAGATTGAGTATATGGGAAGCTGGAACCACGGAACATAAGTTCCATTCTTTTTTTTTTTTTCGATATTTTTCAAAACGCTGTTTTCAGCAGAATTGTATCTGCACCTATTTCCGGTTTCTGACTGCCTGAATTATCAGCATAAGAACTGCTCCCAGCAGAATACAGAAATCAAATCCGTAGAGAATGTAGATGAGCAGCTGGTCCCAGCCGGTAATAAACAGGAGTGAGTATTCACTGACAAGAATTCCAATAAGACAGAACCAGACAAGCGCTCCGCGGGATGACCGGCGCTGACATTTTCTGCAGAGAAGATACTGCACAGCAGCTCCCAGCAGAACACACAGATAAATTCCGACCGTCAGATAGATATTTCCCCAGTTCCAGAACGCATCAAAGAAGCCAAGGTCTATCAATTCAAAAAATCCAAGTGCCAAAATCATCCCTCCCTTTTCCCGCAGGAATAATATTCTGATATTTTACTGCTTAGCGTATATGTATCTTTTGCCGCATTTCAGAAAACAGAGAAAAAAGATATTGCTATTCAGCGCCGCTTCTTTGTCTGATAGATTTCATACGCCATCATACAGGCAAGGACAACAACCGCCCCGACAAAGAAAATCAGCACCGCATTCTGCACAAAAGCCGCCCAGTCAAAGACCGGTGCGACCTCGGTAATCTCGCGGGCAACCGCAATTCCCGGATTTTGCTGCGGCAGGATGCGGGAAAGCATATTCGGAATTGCCAGAACCACTCCGCATCCCACAGCAACCGCCCCGGCAATAACCCCGTATCGCTCCACAATCTGCCGCACATCTGGGCGTTTTCTCGGAGCTAAGACCACAACCTGATCCTTTACTCCGTAAATCTTCATCTCGCGCCCCTTCTCACTCCAGCGGCTGTCCACAACCTCAATCAAATCCGCATCCAGCAGATTATTCAGATGATATTTCACTGTCGTCAGCGGAAAACCCGTCCGCTCCGCCAGAGCCGTTGCTGTCAGCGGACCGTCGGAGAGCGTATTGAATAAATCCCCTGCAGTAGGCGAAGCCATGGCCTTTGCAATCTTCTGGGCAGGAACAGACCCCTGCTCCAGAACAACGACATTCTCTTCTTCCAGCATACGTAAATGTACTACTCTATTGGGCCTGCAAGGATATAACCATCTCCTTGACTGCGAAAAAATTGGTAACTATCGGGATAAAAAAAATGAGTGAGTCGGATAAAAATCCTGATTAGTGAAGCATATAGCGGTCAACGACAATAAAGTCGGTGATGTCCTTTACTGCATCGAAGGGGATAGTGATGGCTTCATTCTCCACTCTGAAGCCGGTGGTATCAAATGCCGGGTCCGGACGGACAACCAGCTGCATCAGAAGACCGGTCTTTGCATCGAAGGAGATATTCTTAATCTGTCCGATGATTTTTCCGTCGGTACTCATGACACGCTTTCTGCGGATATTGTGGGTAAACTGCTCACTCTGCATAATCTGAATATTCGTTGGTCAGAAAACTATATATCGGTTTTGTCTGTTAAAGGGCAGGGAACACGCGGAGAATATCCGAATGCGTCAGAATGCCGACCGGCTTTCCCTCCTCCTGAACAATTACTCTGCCGATACCGCGTTCCTTAAACTGCCGGACAACCTCATAGAGTCTCCGGTCTGCCGGAATCGTGATGACATCCTTAACCATCATCTCGCGGACGAGATTTTCCACCGTCATTCCGCGGTCTATGGACGTTACAATATCAGTCAGCGTGACAATACCTGCAAGTTCACCGTTTTCGATAACCGGCGCACCATGAATCCTCTTCTGCAGAAGCGTCTTCATCGCATAGGCGATTGTCATATCCGGCTCTAACGATATCAGCGGCATGGACATGTAGTCTTTTACCGGCTTTTTGGGAAGGCTTGTCATCTCGGAGGTGGAAATCAGCAGAGCACTGTTCACCTCATCCTTGCCGAATACTTCACCCTTAATCAGGAGCTTGTTGACCGGCGTCGGGCCGACAGTTACCCGGTCGCCGATTTCAAACGCGCGGACATTGCCGATGATTTTAATCAGGGCATGGCAGAGGTCGGCGTGGGTTAAGGTGGTAAAGGCAATCTCCGAAACCTTGACGCCGTCAAGTTCCCGGTCGTTTTTCAGAATCGGGACATCGCTTTCTGAATAATCATTGGTGATATTCAGCTCCCCGTATGCGCGGGCAGTCGGATGATAACCGCCTTTGGGTCCCGGCACACCATCCACTAAACCCAGAACTTTGAGCGCCTGCATCTGATTCCGGACCGTTCCCGGGTTTCTCTTGATAATCTCGGCTATGTCTTCGCCTTTGATTGGATGCGAATATTGATGATAGAGCGAGATAAGAGTAATAAGGATATCTTTTTGTATCAGCGATAAATCCATATTAGGGATTTTGTCTGACTGCAAAACTAATAAAGGAATGGGTTAGAAGAACATGTATTTTGATGATATACCAACAGTCCCGACAGCGGATGAACTAATAGACCGCGTCCTCCGCCGTGCCGCAAAAAAGATGCGGGAAAAGACCAATAAGCGCCGGGCAGATGAGGACTTTGTCCGCTCGATTACGCAGGCATCCCACGATAAGCTTGTGGCTATCATCCAGAGTTTCCCGAATTTCGAGGAGCTTCCGCCGTTTTACCGCGACTTATGCGACATCTTATTCGGTCTGGACAACCTGAAGATGAACTTAGGCATGGTCGGCTGGGCGGCAAAGAATGTCCGCGATGTTGGACGCTTCATTTCCACCGGAATGCGCCGGGCAGATACCCTCGTCGAACGCCGCCGCGCAGTTGCGAGAATCGCCTCGATTATTCACCGCGCAGATGACGCTCTGCACTACTTAAACGATGTCAGAAATGTTCTGCGCAAACTGCCGCACGTAAACCCGGACGAGTTTACGATTGTCGTTGCCGGATACCCGAATGTCGGAAAGTCCTCGTTCATCCGCTTAGTCTCCTCCGCCGAGCCGGAAATCGCCTCCTACCCGTTCACCACGAAGGGAATTATTGTAGGCCACCGGATTGCCGAGCGCAGAAGAAAGATTCAGTTCATCGACACTCCGGGTCTGCTTG
>JAGARL010000184.1 GCA_017622255.1 Methanocorpusculum sp. | reverse complement strand
GTGGTGTTTACAAAGATGACACATGATGAATTATCGGTTCTGGATGAGGTCCGGAAACTGGATGAAGAGATGTTTGCGTCTGCAGTTGATTATCTTCTTTGGGCTGAAATTGTCAACACAGAATCAACAACACAACAACAAAACAGAGACAAACACACCCCGGAAAAAAAGAGAGTTACTCTCCGATTCTGTTCAGAATCAGTGAGCCTCCGCCGCCAAACTGCACAAGCATACGATTCTCTCCGGTCATCAGAATCTGTCCGGCAAGATACGGTTCGAGATACTCGAACACCAGATCCTCGCCTGAAGTTATCCCGTATCCCGCATAATAATCACAGTACGGGAGAACATAGAGGAAGTACACATCGTACCGGTTCGTACTCGAGCGCACCAGATATCCGCCGTTTTCCGCCCCGTACATCGGACCTTTCAGGAACTCATACTCCATATCCGCATCCTTCAGACTCACCGGAGACGCATAGAGAGTCTCGGAAAAAATCCTGCCCTCGGAATCAATCACGAAATGATACTCCGCGGCATTCACCCTCCCGTACCACTCGCCCTCCGGAGAGAACGGCGTCTCCTCTTCGACATACGCCGGCTGATTCAGCGCATACCACCCAACAGAAGCTCCTGCCAGAACTGCGCAGATAAGAACCCCTGCGGTGATTCCTTTCTTCACCCGTCCCCACTTCTTTGCCGGGACAGGCTCTTTGTTCATCGAGCTTTTGACTGCTGCATAGATAAGCGAGAAGAACAGCGCAAACAGATACGTGTAGAAGAACGAATCCAGGAATGCGTATGTCAGATTCCCCGAGATAGCGGAAAGCGCTGCGGAGTTTGCGGAAACCTCCGGGTTGAACAGTCCGTGGAAACTATACATCCCCGTCAGAAAGAACGGAAACAGGCACGCGAGAACTGCCCAGAGGGGGTTTTTCAGCATCCGGGAAAACCAGAACTTAAACGTCATCACACGCCCCGGTAGAACTGCATATGCAAGATTTTCACCTCGGCACGTGCTCTGGCGACCTTGCTTTCTATCTTATCCAGAACAGCGGTCAAGACATTCATCATCTCCGTGTATATCTTTTTGTCCGACATCCGCATCGGATACCGGTCGATTCTGCGCAGCACACAGTCATCCCCGAACTCGAAGCATCCGCTGTTCTGTACCCGTTCCAGGAGAATCTCGAACCAGGTCAGTCCGTCGTCCTCCTCGTCTTCCAAGGGTTTGCTTTCGAGCATCAGATTGAGGCACTCGGAGACGAGGGCGGTTTTTCCGTCGAGGATGTAGCAGGAGATGATTTCTATCAGGATGAAGATGCTGACATCGGTCATCTTCCCCATGATTGCTGTGCGGAGGAAGTCGCTTTTTTCGAGAGCTTCTGCAGCGGTTCTTATGTCTGCGCACATTTTAATCTGGTGCAGGACATCTGTTGAGAGCTCTCCGGTGTCTAAGATTTCCTGCTCCACGATTTCTGCGTAGTGCTCCTTTAAGAGAGAGCCCCAGAGGGAGAGGGCGCGTGCTTTGTCGTGGAGGTAGAGGACTCCGATGGATTCTGCAAGGGCTGCTGCGTTTTGGATGTAGTCGGTTTTTAATACGTTGAAACATTCCGCTAAGCGGTTTGCAATGTCAGATTTTTCTGTCATGTTAACCTTCTGGTGCG
>JAGARL010000183.1 GCA_017622255.1 Methanocorpusculum sp. | reverse complement strand
GGTAAAACATGATTGAGTTCATCTTAGGATGCATCCTCTTAATCGCAGGCGGATTATTTACCGCATTCCCGCGTGACAGACGATACATCACAAGACTCATCAACATCGAAGTTGCCGAGTTTGGACTGGTACTTATCATGCTGTCATTCAGCGAAGTCTTAGCACTCGTCACCTTCGTTGCCGTAAATGTGGTATCCACCTTCATCTTCGTCCGCCTTATCGAAAAGAAGGAAGGAGGGGAGGTACAATGAGCTTCATTCAGAAAGTTGCAGATTACCTGTCCAAAACAGACAACCTGCCCAAAGTCTATGCCCTGGCAGTCTGTCTTGTCGCGGTCCTTGGTCTCTGCATGATTCCGCTCATTTCCTATGAAGCAGACCAGCTCTATCCAAAGAGCGTGGATATCACAAGCTCCCTGTCTCCGTATGACAGAGGCGGTATTCCGTTCGAAGAGCCGGCAGAAATTGTTGCCCAGTATCCGGAAAACTCTCCGGCTCTTGGATGGGTTACAGCATACTTAACCCCGGCATCCCAGTGGATGGCAGATAATACCTTATACCTCGGAACAACGATAGCCGCCCACCCGGGAGGTATTCTCGATGAAATCCTCTACTACACCAGGGGATTTGATACCATCGTTGAAGCAAGCATTCTGCTCTGTGCGTTTGCTATCGCATCCTTCCTGTACCGGAGGTCGAGATCATGATTCTGGAAAACATCCCCTCCCTCTATCCGGCAGGTCTTGCCGTTGCCTTTGCGGCGATTATCATCGCCTTCTTTGCGATGTTCCGCGAAAAGGAGGACATCCACAAACTCATCATTGTTGACTTAATCGAGATAACGGGTCTTGTCGTCATTGCCCTTCTTGCAACAGACTTAGCCGAAGCCCTGATTCTTCCGGGTCTTGTTGTTGGAATCGCCGAGATTCTCGCAGTATCCGAGCTCTGGCTTGCCAAAGAAGGTCTGCAGAACAAGAAACCGGCAAGAACTCTCGATATCGAAGTCATGAAAACCGCTCCGCCAATTCTTGGTGCAGTCCTTGTTGCCTACGGAATCTTCTGTACCGGATTCACCGGCGGTCTGATTGCAGGTCTTGGTCTGATGCTCTTCTTCCTTGGAAAGAACGTCAGAGAACGCTTTGCAGTTATCGAAAACGCCAGCGTGTACGCATGGGGCTTATGGGTTCTGGCATTCCTGACCTTCATGGTCTTCCCGGACCAGTGGTTCCTTGCAATCATGATGGCGGCTGTTGGAATTATGATTAAAGTTATGGCAAAAATGGCTCTCGTCGGTACGATGCGGGGTGAGGAAGAATGATGGAAGGTATTCTTGTGCAGATTCCGTTCGGCGATATGGTACACTACCTCTCGGGATACACGGTTCTGCTGTTTGCAGTAGCCGCCCTTTTCGTAGTGCTCGCTCTCGTCTCCCTGCCGGAAAAGCCGGTTGACATTGTCTTCGGCACAGACGGATATACTCTCAAAGAAATTCCGAAGGACACCATGAAGTTCCAGCGCTTCATGGCAATCGCCTGCGGTGTTGCAACTGTCGGCGCAATAATTTCCGGAGATCTCTTCAACTTTACCCTGTTTGCCGCCTTAATCGGTATCTTAAACATCGGTATCGTTGCCGGAGTCAAGAACCGCCATGTATTGGACTCCGCATTCTCCTATGGTCTGGTTGTTATGATGGGAACGGTCCCGCTCTTTGCGGGAGCAGCCATCGCCGTTGCCGCAACCGGAACACTTTCCATCTGGGAGTTAGCAGGAATGGGAGCAGTGCCGCTTATCTCCAAACTCCTCTTACTCCTTGGAGTTCTCGGAGAGGGTATGGCTCCGTTCTATATCGGAAAAGCAGAAATCACACGGGCTCCGGGAGCACCGTACATCTTAATGATTCACGTAAGTTCCCTGCTGCTCTTCCTGCGTGTGGTTGAAATTCTTCTGACGGTGTGATTATGAGTAAAACAGGATATTATCTACTGGCCCTGCTTGCCTTTGCAGCAGGGGTTCTCGGACTGGTCCTCTCAGGCTATGCATTAGTGCTTACCTTAATTGGATTCCCGGCAGCTCTTGTCTTACTTATGCTTGGCGTGTCTGCCGGAAGAAAAGAGGGAGATATTCCCTTCGTGGGGTACTGACTATGATGACCTTTATGCTTAATCTGGCCTTTATTCCGCTTCTCATAGCCGCGATAATCTTCGGTCTCCTGCTTCACGGACTGCATAGAAAAGTCATCGCAAGAATCCAGAAAAGACCAGGACCGCCTGTATGGCAGGAGATTTTACACACACTTAAATTCTCCTTCAAGCAGACATGGATTCCAAAAACAGCAAGTCAGACAGTTTACGTTGCCGTAATCTGTCTCTCTCTTGCAATCTGGATTGGCGCACTCTTTACTGTATGGACAGGCGGAAGCCTTCTTATCATCTTCGCATGCTACATGCTCCACAAAATTGTTGAGCACGGAACCGGTCTTTCCTCCGGTTCGCCGTACACGAAGTTCGGGGCAATCCGTTCCGTTATGTCCGCGGCCGCTGAGCTTCCGCTTCTGGTAACTGTTGTTGTAGTCTACCTCTTCACAGGAACTCTTTCCTTATCAGGAATTACCGCATGGGAAGCTGCAAACGGTCCGCTCTTCTGGATTGCTCTGCCGGCGGCAGTGTCACTCTTCCTGATTATCCTCTCGAAGGCACACTATGGGCCGTTCTCAGTAATTGAAGCAAAAGAACTGGTATCCGGTTACTGGACAGAACACTTTGGAGGATGGAGAGCAGTCTTAAACATCGCAAACGCATTGAAGACAGTTGTTCTGCTGTCAGTATTCATCATGCTCTTCTTCGGCGCTCTTCCCTGGTGGCTGTTCCTGATTGTGATGATTCTCTTAATGGTCGTCATCTCGTTTGTCTGTGCAACAACACCGATGCTGACGCCGTATCAGACGGTTACTATCCAGACCATCTGGACGGTTATTGTCTGTCTCTATGCAGTAATTCTCTGGGTGGTGATGTTCGTATGAAGAACCCAATCTTTAAAGGAATCCTGGTCGCTGCAGTGTTCTACATTGTGCTGATGATTATCGAAGGCGCCCTTCACCCGGCAATTCTGCCGGCGGCCGCTGTCGGTTCTGTAATCCTCTGCTTCCTGGCAACGGTTTTCCTCTGGGAAAACGAGCATGCAGTACATAAGGGAGAGGTTATCATTCTCTGGACCATGGTTCTGCTCTTTGCAGCCTATGGACTTGTCTTCTTCTTCCTGGGAGGAGGATTTGCATGAATATGATTTATGAGCGCGACCTTCGGTCGATGAAACTCTTAATCCTGAAGGGAACCCGTCAGGATGAGGCAGTGCTCTCCCTGGCAAACCGCCTTGGCATCTCTCGTCAGCAGATGCGAAAAATCCTCATTGCAGGATGCGACATGATGACGCTGGAAAATATCGGCCCGCGTCTGGAAGCCGCTGATGCTGCTGCCGCCGGCACGGCTGACGCCTTATCCATCCCGCACCTGACAACCGCTCTTGGTCTTTTAACCGATGCGGAAGGTGCGGCATTCCTTGCCAGAGTTGAGGCAGGCGAATCTGTTGAGTCAGTGAAAAAAGCAATTCTGGAGGTTCTTGCATGAGTCTTCTGCAGAGTATCAAAAACGGTGTCCGCAGACGCTCCATCCATGTCTGCTATGTAAATACCGGTTCGTGCAACGGCTGTGATATTGAAATCCTTGCCTGCTTATCTCCGCGGTATGATATCGAGCAGTACGGAATTTACGTCCACAACAACCCCCGTGAGGCTGATGTGATTTTAGTCACCGGCGGTATGTCCCCGCAGTGGATTGACAAACTCCCGGACCTCTTTGACCGCGTCCCGGAGCCGAAGGCAGTTGTTACTATCGGAAACTGTCCGATTTCCGGCTGTGTCTTTAACCGTCCGGGCTGTGTTATCGACCCGCCGGTAAGCAAGTATATCCCGGTAACTGCCGCAGTTCCCGGCTGTCCGCCGAGACCGACAGAGATTATCAACGCCATTCTTTCGGCGGCTGATGAACTCTTCAAAAACCATGAGGAAAAGAAGGAGGCGAAGAAATGAAGAAAGTTGTTGACGTCTCGCTTCCGGTCGGACCGGTTCATCCGTGTTTCAAGGAACCGCTCCGTATCAAGTGTGAGACTGCAGGAGAGCGTGTTCTCAGAACCGAGGTGGAGCTTGGTTACGTCAAGAAGGGAATCGAGAAGATTATGGTCGGCCGTCCCTGGCAGGAAACCATGTTCCTGGCAGAGAGAGTCTGCGGTATCTGTTCGGTTGTTCACAACACGGCAATTGTCGGCGCCTTAGAAGAAATCAGCGGAATCGAGGTTCCGAGAAGAGCACAGCTTCTGCGTATCATCTTAAATGAACTTGACAGAATGCAGAGCCATCTGCTTGCAAACTACTCGTACTGCTACACCATCGAGCACGAGACGCTTGCCATGTATCTGTTAAACCTCAGAGAGACAGCAATGGACGCCATCGAGAAGATGACCGGTACCCGTATCATGTCTGCGTATGTGGTCCCGGGAGGCGTCCGCGAGGATGTATCGGATGCAGTTCTCTCTGACATTATCTCTGCAATGGATAAGATTGAGCGTGAACTGAACCGCTACGTGAAGATGTTCGAGACGGGACGCTTAATTGCCCTTCGTTCCAAGGGAATCGGTATTCTCTCGGTCGAGGATGCAAAGGCTTCCGGTGTTGTAGGGCCTACTGCCCGTGCTTCCGGAATGGAATGTGATGCCCGCGCAAACGACCCTCTTTATGTCGAGCTTGGCTGGCATATGATTACCCGCACCGAGGGTGACAACTTTGCCCGCATCATGCTGAGATTCGATGAGCTGTACCAGTCCGCATCGCTTGTCAGAAACGCGGTTGCCAAACTGGAAGCAGGACCGATTCGTCTCGGCGGAAAAGTCACCGCAGGTCATGTGAAACACACCATCGAAGCACCCCGCGGAGACTTAACCTACGATATCGCGGTTGACGAGAACGGCGAAGTAATCTCCGTCGCTATCCAGACTCCGTCGGTTATGAACGTCGAAACGGCAGCCCACGTTATGATGAAGGATCTGGCATCTGCCGCTGATGTGACCTCAGTCTTTATCAGTGCAGATCCCTGTATCGCCTGTGCGGAGCGCTGAGCCATGTCGGTATTATCATACCTCAAAGAGTTCCTGCGTCCGTCCTGGCTGAAGTCCTTCTTCTTCGCAAAGACCGCTCCGCTCGAGAACCCGCCGTACTTCCGCGACTTCCCGCAGATTACCGGAAACGAGTGTACGAACTGTCTCTCCTGCAAGATGATCTGCCCCTGTCAGGGAGCTATTGATGTCATCCAGGAGAACGGCAAATGGATGCCGTACATCACCTACGGCCACTGTGTCCGCTGCGGATACTGTGTTGAGGCATGTCCGGAGGAGGTCTTAACCTCCGGAGACATTCTCGACAAGAAACGCCTGGAAGGACTCGAGTTCATCCACGAGTACAAGGTCATCGTTGACGAAGAGGCCTGTATGGGATGCGGAAACTGCAGTACGGCATGTCCTGCCAACCGCGAAATCGATCCGCATATTGGAGCCGGCGGTACTGCCATGTCCGACGATGTCTTAATGCGTGTCGAACGCGGAAAGAACCGTGTTCTCCACAATGACCTATGCAAAGGATGCAAGGTCTGTATGGACACCTGCCCGAACAAATCCATCCATGTGGTGAGGACTGTTCAGGCAGTACAGGAGGCATACAAATGACCGATTATATCATTAAGAATGCCTGCGTTTATGACCCGGCAAACAAGGTCGCCGGCGAGATTCGCGATATCTATGTGGTTGACGGAAAAATCGCCGAAGAACCGTCCGCAAACGCGGAAGTAATCGACGCCGCCGGATGCTTAACGCTTCCGGGAGGTGTTGATTCCCACACTCACATCTGCGGAACGAAGGTCAACTTCGGCCGCTACATGAGCCCGGAGGATATGCGTGCCGGCCGTGCCCCGCGAAAGAACGGTATGCGTGCGGTCTCCGGTTACAGCATTCCGACCACCTACGGAAACAGCTACCGCTATGCTCTCATGGGATACACCACGTTAACCGAAGGGGCGATGGCTCCCTTAGAGGCACGCCACACGCATGAAGAGTTCCGCCACACCCCGCTGCAGGACGGTCTGGTCTTAACCCTCTTCGACGGTGACTGGGAGGTCATGCGGGCAATCGCCAACGGCGATGTAAAGCGTGCCGCAGGTCTTATTGCCTGGAGACTCAACGCAGTCAAAGGATACGGTGTCAAGCTCACCAATCCGTTAGGCGCTGAGATGTGGAGCTGGGGTAAGAATGTTGAGTGTATCAGAAAGCCTATCCCGACCTTCGATTTGTCTCCCGCCGAGTTCATCACCGGCATGATTGAGGCAAACGAGATGCTGGGACTTCCGCACTCGATTCACCTGCACTGCAACAACTTAGGAAAGCCCGGAAACTACACCTGTACTATTGGAACGATGGGTCTTGTCCCGGACTTAAACGAGAAGCGCCAGACTGCGTACTTAACCCACGTACAGTTCCACTCCTACGGCGGTTCCGGCTGGAATGACTTCTGCTCGAAGAGTGAACCGGTCGCCAATATGGTCAACCGCAGACCGCAGGTCACCATTGATATGGGTCAGGTCATGTTCGGCAGAACCACTACCATGACCGCAGACGGTCCAATGGAGTTTAACCTCTACCGTCTGCACCAGGACAAGTGGAGTAACCATGATGTTGAGATGGAGACTGCCTCCGGTGTTATTCCGGTCATGTACCGCAGAAAGAACCTCGTCAACAGCATCATGTGGGCGATTGGTTTAGAGCTTGCGCTTCTGGTCGAAAATCCGTGGCAGTGTCTGCTGACAACCGATAACCCGAACGGTGCACCGTTTGTGAAATATCCGGAAATCATCGGTCTTCTGATGAGCAAAGAGTACCGCGAAAAGGAGTTTGCAACCGTCCACAAGAGTACCGAGAAGCGTACCTGCCTCTCTGCTCTCGACCGCGAACTTGGTTTCGAGGAGATTGCGGTCATGACCCGTGCCGGACAGGCAAGAGCCTTAGGTCTTGACCAGTTCGGCAAAGGACACTTAGGTGTCGGTGCAGATGCTGATATCGCGGTCTATCCAATCAGACCGGACAGAATCGACCCGTCGAAGCAGTACGCGGAAATCATCCGCGGCTTTGCCCAGACGAAGTTTACTATGAAGGGCGGAATCCTGGTTTCCCGCGATGATGTAATCCTCGCTGATGACTTAAACAGAACCTTCTGGTGTTCCCCGAAGGTTCCGGCGGCATATGACATGAGCCATGACCCGGAGCTTGTCAGCGTCTTTGAAAAATACTACACTGTCAGAATGGAGAACTACCCGGTTGATGAGAAGTACTACATCAAGCGCAGTATGAAGATTGAAACGGAGACGAAGTTATGAGACGAATTACGCTTATCATGCGCGAAGAGATGGCAGACTGCCGTCTCCCCATCGAAGCCGAAGCAATCTGTCCGGAGACGATGTCCAAGACCATCGACCTTTCCCTTTTTGTGGGAAACGAGAAGAAGAAGATTACCGAGGTCTTTGACATCAGAGTCGACGGAGAGGCTGCTGGTCCTGCAACCACCGAGATTATCTTAGTCGGCGACTGCAGTCGTGTCAAGCGTGTCGGCGAGTACATGACTGCCGGAAAAATCATCATCGAAGGTGATATCGGTATGCACTGCGGAGATTTCATGACCGGCGGAGAGATTGAAATCATGGGGCATGCCGGAGACTGGCTCGGCCGTGAGATGCTGGGCGGAAAAATCCTCTGTCACGGAAATGCCGCAAACTACTGCGGTTCCGGATACCGCGGCGGCAGAAAAGGCATGCGCGGAGGAGAAATCCTCGTCGAAGGAAATGTCGGAGATTACTGTGCCGAGTGTCTCTTCGGCGGTACGGTTCGCGTCAAAGGTAATGCCGGAATTCATGCCGGCGCAAACATGAAAGGCGGCTGCCTGATCATTGAAGGGGATGCTCTCATGCCGTGCGGAGACATGTTTGCCGGAGAAGCCAACATCTTTGGAACGGTAACCGACTTCCTTGCAACCTTCCGCGAGAAGGGAACTGCCGTCTTTGAGGGACACACCTTAACGGAATTTACGGGTGATCTTGCCCACCGGAATGCGAAAGGTATTCTGCGCGTCGGCAAATACATTCGTATTTAACCCTCTGTTTTTTTCTTTTTTTCTGTGCATTTTGGTCTCTTCGAACCGTTCATGTTATATGACAACACGTGTCATATGTAAGTATGATATTAGGATTACCTGAGCTGACTGTCTTTGCTGTCGGCGGCACTATTGCTGTAGTGCTTGTTCTCCTGATACTGTGGGGTATCATTTACCCGAAGGTGGAGGATTAATTATGGCACTGGGAGAAGGAAGTACCCTGCTTACTCTGGTTTTAATGATTCTGTACTTTGTTGTACTGCTTGGTATCGGAGTATGGGCTTCAAAGAAAATCAAAAATTCGGAAGATTACATCTTAGCGGGAAGAAACCTCGGCTTCTGGCTGTTCACGCTTCTGATTGTCTGTTCTATCTGCAGCGGTATGACGCTGATTGGAACCAGTGAGTTTGGTTTCAAGTCCGGATGGCCGGGAATCTGGGAGCAGATTTTCGTTCCGCTTGCGGCATCATTCTGTATCATCTTCTTCGGTTCCAAGCTGAACAAGATTGGAAAGAAGGAAGGATGTATGACCGTTGCGGATTACTTCGCATTGAGATATGAAAACAACCGCGAACTTCGTGCTTTATCTGCATTTGCCAGTATTGTTGTTTCCCTGATTTACTTAGTCGGTCAGTACACAGCAATCAGTGTTGTTCTGATGTGGGCATTCGGCCTTGAACACTGGCAGGCATTACTCATCGCCGGTGTGATTATCACTGCATACACTGTTATTGGTGGATTATATGCAGTTTCCTGGACCGGTCTTGTGCAGGGACTGATTTTAATTTTCGGTGTGTTATTGGTTGCACCGTTTATTATCAGCTACGCAGGCGGAATGACTGCTATCAACGATGTTCTCGCATCGATTGATCCAAACCTGGTCATGCCGTGGTTCGAGACAAACTACGCAGCCTACGCATACTGTACTCCGGAGTACCTGGTGTCCTTCGGTATTATGCTGATGGTCGGTCTTGCCTGTGCACCGCATGTTCTCTCGAACGTCTTTGCCGCAAAGAAGGCTTCCTACTTCAAGTGGTCTCCGCTTGTTGCGTTTGGTATCTATGTAGTCATCATGTTCCTGGTGAAAATCAGCGGCTTTGCAGTTCGTGCGCTGGCAGAAACCGGGGCGCTTGGTGCTGAGGCATCTGCTGCGGTTATGGCAAATCCAAGTTCAGCTCTGCTGTATGGTATCCAGGCGGCAAGTCCAACAATCCTGATTACCGCATTGTTTGCGGTGATTGTCTTAGCAGCCGTTATGTCAACCACCGACCGCTTAATGTTGACTATTGGAACCGACTTCTCCTGGAACATCTTCAAGACCATGCTGAGACCAAAAGCAACCGAGCGTCAGGTTGTCCGTATCAGTCAGATTTGTGTGTTCTTAGCCGCTGCTATCTCCTTAATTCTCGCAATCAACCCGCCGGAGATGCTGGCATTCTTAATCTGGCTCGGTATCGGTATGATGCTTTCCGCCTTCGCTGTTCCGCTGCTTGCCGGTCTCTACTGGAAGCGTGCAACTGCAAAGGGAGCAATCGCCTCCATGACCTGCGGTATTCTTGCAGCTCTCCTCTTCGGATGTTACAGCTACTTCAAGCTTGGTCCGGCCCTTCCGATGCACTTCTCGATTTACTCGTTTGGAATTGCTATCATCGCTATGATTGTCGTGAGTCTGCTTACCAAGAAGAACTCCGAGGAAGCTTTAGAAAAGACCTATACGGGATTCTACATGTTCCCGAAGGATGAAAAGAAGGAGTAATCCTTCTTCTAATTTTTTCAGACTCTTTTTCTGTTGTTTTATTTTGTACTGAAATTTACCTTCTCTATCCCTCTTTGGAACTTCAAGGTTTTTGATACAATACCAGGTAAAAGTTTACAATAAAAAAGATATCCAGGATTACTCATCCTGGTGTTCGTTCTGTTCCTTGTACCGCTGAATCTCGCGGTCGCGGAGTTCTACTCTTCTGACCTTGCCGGAGATGGTCTTCGGCAGTTCTTCAACGAACTCGATTGCACGCGGATACTTGTATGGTGCCGTCGTGGACTTGACATGCGTCTGCAGTTCGCGGATTAAGTCATCCGAACCGGTCCAGCCGTCTTTGAGGCAGATGAATGCCTTGACAATGACACCGCGAATCGGGTCCGGGCTTCCGACGACCGCGGATTCCTTGACACACGGGTGCGTCATTAATGCGGACTCGACCTCAGCCGGAGAGATACGGTATCCGGAGGATTTGATAATGTCATCATCTCTTCCAACGAACCAGTAGTATCCGTCCTCATCCATAGTTGCCTTGTCTCCCGTGTAGTACCAGTCACCGACAAAGACTTTTGCGGTTGCCTCCGGATCGTCGAGGTACTCCATAAACAGACCAACCGGGGACGGGTCGCGGGTACGGATAGCGATTCTTCCCTCTTCACCAACACCTACCGGATTTCCG
>JAGARL010000182.1 GCA_017622255.1 Methanocorpusculum sp. | reverse complement strand
GGAATCTCCGGAAGGCATGCCGGGTCGGCTGAGCTGATATGTCCTGCATAGTAATCTGCCATGCCGACCATAATCGGGCACGGCGCGATAAATCCGTTGGTCATGATGCTGTAGTTGACATATCCGGAACCGCAGCGGAGTTTTGTTTTCTGTCCGGTCAGCAGGTCCTCGGTTGTGGAGAGGAATGGATACCACTTTGGAACAACGCCTTTCCCCATGCGTGACACCCATTCCTCTGCAAGGCGGCGAATACCTGCATTGTATCCGTTCTTCCACTCGGCAAAGCGTCTGCGGGACAAATCTCCGGTAAAGTCTGCATCCATCTGCCAGTGAATCGAGCAGAACAGTTTCGTGTCTGCAAGATGCGTTACCGCGGAGAAGATTTCTGTATCCTCTGCGATGGTCATCCGGGCAATGAGTTCTCCGGAAAATCCATCCTCACGGATTTTGCGGGCGGCATTGGTAACTGTCTCATAGATTCCGTTTCCGCGGTGTCCGTCGGTGAGCTCTTTATCTCCGTCAATCGAGATTAAAATCGTCTCGAAGCGGTTGATGTACTCAGCTCCAAGCTCTAAGAGTTTCGTGCCGTTTGTCTGGAGCATGAACCGTTTGACGGGCGCTTCGTCCATAACTTCGCGGACGAAGGGGATGTTTAAGAGCGGTTCTCCGCCGATGAAGGTCAAAACGGCATCCGCATCTTTTTCAAGAAAGGCATAGAGGTCTTTCTTCCCGCAGGAGAAGTTCTCCGTGATGGTCTCGTCAATAGTGCCCGGAGAGCCTGCCGGCTCATCCTCTTCGTCGAACATCTTTGCACGGCAGTACGAACAGCAGAGGTTGCAGTCGTCTGTTACCATCAGGTGGTAGAACATGATTACTGGATGGTAAGGCCGTTGGTCTCGGCGATTTCGAGATAAGTGTCTGCGACGTACTCGGCCTGCTTTCTGGTCATGCCGTAGGTGTTAATCTTCCAGACCTTGGTAGCGCCCGGAATGATTCCGGTAATGCCCTTCTTGGATAAGGCAGACGAGAGGAAGAATCCGCGCTTTTTGTGCGTCTGGGCAACCACGTCGAACGAACCGGTGGTGTCTAAGCGGGTTAAGGTGTGTTTTCTCGGGTACTCGGAGAGAATCTTCGTTCCTTCGATGGATGCAAGTGCGTTGATTACAATCTTACTGTTTGCAAGTTCCTCGTCGAAGTGGTTGACCCTTTCCTTGACGGTCGGGAAGGAGGCAAGCATTCCGACAATCGGTGCTCCCATTAAGGAACAGCCAAGAATTCCAACTTCCTTGATTCCAAATCGGCGTCCGGTTAAGTCTCCTTCCATCTGGGTTGTGCGGAAGACTTCGTCTGCACGCTCTTCGGTTGCGGCAAGGATTCCGGATGGGGCCGGCGCTGCCATGCTCTTGTGTCCTGAGCCGATGATGAAGTCAACGCCTAAGTCTTTTCCATTGACCGGCATGATACCAACCGTATAGACACCATTGTAGAGCACCGGAATGTCATACTGGTGTGCGACTTTGGCGATGCCTTTTACATCGTGCATGTTTCCGTACTGATAGTCCACGTGGTCAATGTAGAGGAGCTTTGGCGGTTTGCCGAACTCGGTGATGACATCCTCGATTCTCTCTGCGGCTGCTTCGGCGGTGATGTGGTTGTCCTCGGTCTTTGGAATCTCGCGGACAACTCCCTGCTGAATCTCAACAGAGAGATATGATGTATAGTGTGCGAGTGCGCCGATTAAGACCGGATCGCCTTTCTCGACGTAGGTGCCTGCAACCTGCTGGAATCCGCGGCGGGCTCCCGGAACGGTTCTTGCCTGTGCCATGCCGAGCCATTCTGCAACATCGACGTGGAAGTCCTTTAACGGCGGCTGTTCGATGTAGTCGAGGCGGAACGGTTTCCTGCAGGCATCACAGACGGAGTAGCCGTCTCCCCAGGAAATCATTGCCTTCATGGCTTCTGGTGTTAACCGGCCGCCGACCTGAATCGGGTCAAGGTTGATGGCGGTTTCATCCCGCATGCGGGCGTCAACATTGCATGCTCCGCACTTCATAAGAGTTCCTCCCGGAGAATGGCAATCTGTTTTTCCACAGATGCAAGGGCTTTTTCTGCCTTCTTTTTCTGGTCGTCGTCTAACTGATGGGACGGCGCAGTGATTCTGAGTATTGAACGAATATCGGTAAGGGCAAAGAGACCCTGGAATACGGCGTCTGCGGCACGCTGAGACATACCATATATGTCAGCGGCAAAAAAGAAGAAGGTGTTGGTTAGGTTATGCAGATTACAGCGTCAGCAGGATTACTCCGGCAAATACCAGAACAGTCAGGACAAACAGCACTGCATCCGATGCGCCAAAGTGCATCTTCCGCGGGTTTTTGCCGGCAAGCCGGTATCCCCGCATGTCAATGGTCAGTCCAAGAGTGTCTGCTTTAGCAAGAGAATTCAGCATCAGCGGAAGCATAACAGGTCCTAACTGTTTCACTTTTCCAAGTACTCCTCCACCCGGATAGTATCCGCGGGAAAG
>JAGARL010000181.1 GCA_017622255.1 Methanocorpusculum sp. | reverse complement strand
TATATGTTTGCATAATATCCTATTAAAATCTATTCGACTGACAGTCATTTCGGCGAAGAATATTGCACCGATTCAAAAAAGAAAGCAGAAAACCGCAATAAATAATTTCAGACGCATGCACGGTTTTTTCTGTGATATGCAGTAGCATAGCGAGGGTTTTTCTCTGTGAATCCTGCATTTATCGCGCAGGGATACAAACAACCTCTTAAACCCCGCAGACGTACAAATATAGAGAAATGGATTTCAACTGGCTGATTCCGGTAATAATTGCGCTGATGGTCTACGCCTGCGTGTATTATTATCTCAAATCCAGAAAGGTTCTGCCGCACGTAATTGATTTCATGGGCCCATGCATCATGATTAAAACGGAGCGGGTAGGATTTTTTGATACGCTGGCGCGTCCGAAGAAACTGCTCTATGCTTATGCAACGGCCGGAGTTTTGATAACCCTTCTCTGTGCAGTTGTGGTGACCGTGATGTTTCTGGTCTCGGGCATTCTTTCGCTGACGGTGCAGACAGACCCGATTCCGCCGCAGGATTTACTGCTGATTCCGGGACTGAACAGTTATGTTCCGTCAACCTTTGCGGTGTGGTTTGCGCTGTTCTTTGCGATGATTATCCATGAGGCAGGGCACGGTATTATCTCCCGCGTGGAGAAGATGCGGGTTAAGTCCACCGGTCTTCTGACGCTGATTATCCCGATTGGAGCGTTTGTGGAGTCGTACGGAGAGGATGTGGAAAAAGCCGCGCTCGGGTCGAAGCTTCGGATGTTTGCGGCAGGTATTACGAATAATATGGTGGTTGGAACCATCTGTCTGGTTCTGCTGGCAGCCCTTCTTGGAATGGCTGTTCCGGGAGACCATCCGTATGTGTACGGGGTGTATTCCGGCTATCCGGCAGAAGAGGCAGGCGTTCCCCCGGGACTGATAGTTACAGACATTGACGGAACGGCTGTCTATTCCTTAGAGGACGTAACACTCGCCCTTTCCGATACGAAGCCGGGACAGGTGATTACGCTCAAGGGTGAATACAAGGGAGCGCCGCAATCCTATGATATCACACTCGCGGCAATCCCGGACGATTTGGAATCCTCCATTACCGATACAGAAAGTGGCACCGGATTTATCGGAATCTCCTTCTCCGACCCGCAGACCTTGGTCGATGCGCTCCATATGATGACGAATCCGACGTCGTTTGCAGAAGGTGCGGCGGCATTCATGGCATTCCTGGTTCTGCCGTTTTCGTCAATGGCCGGCATGGATGTTCTGGGATTCATTGTCGCAGATTCCCCGGACCCGGCAATTCTTGCGGCTCCCTTCTTCGGCTACTGGGGAATTGTGCACCTGCTGTTCTGGTGTGCCTGGTTAAACCTGCTCCTTGGAATATTCAATGCGCTCCCGCTTGGCGGGCTTGACGGCGGACAGATGCTTCGAGAAAGTCTGCGGCATCTCTGCCGCAAAATCGGTGTGGATGAAAAGCGGGCATTCCAGATCTGCGGTATGGTAACCTATGTGCTGATTCTGGTTGTTGTGCTGATGATTGTGATGCCATATATGTGGTGAAATATTCACCTTCTTTTTTGTTGAAATCTGCAGGGGGATTTTCCGACGCGAAAGTCAACCATCATCCCACACAAAATACAAAAACAAAACAGAGAAAAAGAGGAAAGTGTTCAGATTGCTTTCCAGAGGAACTTCTCGGAGTGCACGCCCTTCTTCTTCTGTCCGGCAGGAATTGCTTCCAGGTCGTCTACAATTGAACGAAGGCGGGAACTTGCACCGTCTGCTTCGTTGACCAGCCATGCTTCTGCGGTAAGCGGGACAACATCGCCGTAGATTCCGTGGTGGGACTGGATGATGTGGCGAATCTGCAGAATCTGGGAGTCAGTCAGGAGGGAGGTGTACTCGTCGATGTACATGATTCCCATAGTAATATGCTCGATTAAGTTGTAGGTGTCGTTTGGCACATAGGACTGTCCGACTTTGTCGAAGCAGAAAATCTTTCCAATGTCGTGGAGAACACAGCCGGCGATTACCATATCGCGGTTAATCTTTGTCCGCGGCATGGTATCCATGATGGCAAGCGCAATCTTTACGGTCTCTAATGTGTGCTCGCAAAGACCGCCGATATACTCATGGTGGCGGCGGATGGCTGCGGGGCACTCGTAGAAGCGGCTGTCCAGACAGCAGGCAACAAAGATGCGCAGGTTCTGGTTCTGGATGGAGGCAACCAGCTTCTGGAGTTCTGCGGCATTCTCAGCAATCTTTGCCGGGGTGTAGATGTACTCAACATCCTCTCCGGCGGCAAGCGGCATTGGTCCTGCAAGCAGTGCCTCTAAGGACTCCGGAGACTCAGACTGCAGAAGAAGACTACCGCCCTGCGGAACTTTTCCCGTTCCGACAATCCGGTACACGCGTCCGGTCTGGATTCCGCGAACAACCGTCGGTGCTTCCTCGCCGTAGAGTTTGGCTTCAAGCACTCCGGTCTTGTCTGCAATCGTCAGGTGGATGTACTGTTCTCCGCGTTTTGCCCGAAGGTCAGCACGCTTAATCATGAATGCATCGTCAACAGCAGTACCGTTCGTAATATCTTTTACATATACAGTTTTCTTCATAGTATCACCAGGAAACTTCCATTACAGCCTTTTCTTCCGCCTTCAGCGGCATATCGCCGTTTCCAGGGGTAAAGGCATACTTCTCCTGCGGAGAATAGTTCTCATACAACGCACATTTGTCCAGCACATCCACAAACTCGCGGAGGAAAAGACGCGGGACAACATCGACTCTGCCGCCGAATCTGCCGGTAACCTTCGCAATCATCGCACGGATAAAGGCCGGAGAGACACGGGACTTATCAACTTCTCCGAATCCTTCGCTGTAGATTTCGGATACTTTGTAGGCGGCCTTTTCCAGTTTTTCGCTGTCAAACTTGGCAAGCACAATCTGTGTCTGCATCGGATTGGCAAAGCCGTCATCCGCGATAATGCCGATTCTGTCATACAGCGGCGGAAGAGAGCGGATGCCTTTTGCACTCTCGAAGAATGCCGGTGTTCCGGCAAAGAGGAAGAAACATCCGGGAATCTCGTTTTTATCCGTCATGTCGACTAACTGTCGGAGGTTGATGTACCCCTTTTCCCGCTGGGGACGCGGGAATGCCTGCGCAGTTTCTGCTTCGTCGAAGCTTACAAAGAGTCCGGCAAATCCTGCCTGCCGGATGAGATAGACGATGCCTTTTAAGAACAGCAGGGCATCGGTTTCCGAGACCGAACCTTTGATGCCTGCCTGTGACTTAAAGCTCCGGTTCGCAACCGTTGCATCGCCGGAAATCCAGCCGACCGCTGCCTGGGCTGTTGCAAAATCCCCGCGGTTGTTTGCGGCATAGTAGGTGCGGACCGCAGCGGCAAGACCGGAGCTGAGTCCGGAAACCCGCTCTAAGGAGGCTTCAATCTCTTTTTCCGTAAGCTCTGCAAGGCGCTCGTCATTTTCATCAATTCCGGTCTCGATTAAGCGGTCTTCGATGCCGTAAATCCAAGTGTCGATGATGCTTTTGAGCGCATGCTCTTCGGTCTGCGTTGAAAGGCCGGCACAGATTTTTGTATAGAGCGCGGTCAGTTTATGCAGCGGCGTATCCGGCGAGATTACGACATGGGAGATGACAAACTTCTGTGAGAGAGCAATCTCTGCCGCACGGGCAATCAGGAAGGTCTTTCCCGAGCCGTAGTCTCCGCGGACAAACTTGCAGTCTGCATGTCCTGCCGCACAGAAGGCAAACTGTGCGGAGAGGACTTTTTCCTCTGCCTCAAGTCCGACGGCAAGCCGGGAAAGGCCGGCATTCGGGACGGTGCCGCGGCGCAGAGCAGTGATTACTGCGGTGCTTTCGAGTTTGCGGTCATCTGCGGCCGACATAGCCATATACCTCGCCCCGTTCGCCGACGCCGCGTTTCTCAATCAGTGTGACGCCGAACTCCGCGGTTTTGGCAAGCAGTCCGTTTACAATGCCGGCAACCCGGCGGGTGTCGAGCACACTGCGTAAGTCCATCTCCGTTGCCTCGCGGTGTTCGCGCAGGAAGGCAAGCAGTTTCTTCTCGCGGTCGTCTAAATTCGGCAGAATTTCCTCTTCGCCGGACTGCGGCGCTGCCTCAGTTTCAACGGATGCCTCTGCGGCTTTTTCCATCAGAATCGGACGCTCAGAGATAGCGCGTCCCTTTACCCGCGCTAAAATATCGCTGAAGTCCTGAATGCTGATGGTCTCCGGATAGCAGGGGAGCACATCAATGCCGGAAAGACAGAACCATTTGCAGTCCTCATAGTTTCCGCACTCCAGAGCATCCACGGCAGAGTAGAGATAGACTGCCGCAAGCATCTCGCGTCCTTTGGAGGTCAGACGCTCGGAGACTCCGGCAAGACTCTTCTGCACGAGTCCGCGTGACTTTTCGAGCTGATAGAGCGCCGAGTCTCCGTTCAGGATGACATCTGCGGCATACTCCAGATCAGAGACGGAGGCGGCGTTTGTTACAATGTAGCGGATGACCGTATCTGCTTCGCGGCATGCGCCGGAACGCTTGAGATATCCGGCGTAGGCAAGACCGCCGCGGAGATAGTCCGCACGGTAGGCACGGTAGAACCAGTCCTTTGCCTGCAGGGAGGCGCCGGCATTTTCATATGCCTCGCCGATTTTGGCAAGACAGACTGCCTGCGGATAGACCGAAAGCACCACGCTGATAACGCCGGCAACCTCCTCTTTGGAGCGGACCGCAGAAAGGAAGGCTGTGTAGCGGTCGATGACAAGCTCTGAGGTTTCCCAGTCGGCATCCTTTGCCATCAGAGATTCAATCAGACTGCGGTAGATTGCAGATGCCCGCTCGCCGTCCTCTTTCTTTGCGGCAATCTCTGCGGAAAGCAGGTGATACACGGCATCTGCATCCGGACCTAAGAGCTGAGAGAGTTCAAACTCTGCGGCATCATAGTTTTCCCGGTACTTTTCCAGAAGAACGAAGGAGAAGCGGATAGCAGATACGTTGTCGTCTGCAATGTCTGCCTCTTCAAAGCTGTCAAGTGCCGAGCGGTATGCTTTCTCTGCGGCATCTTTGTCGATGGCAGAGAGAGCTTCCAAATCCAGACGGAGGTATGCAGTATCTTTTGTCTCCGTCCAGCCGCGAAGGGCGAGGTTTAACGCCTTCTGATATTCGCCGACGGCCATGAGCGCTTCAATGTATTCAACACTGCAGGTATCTTCTCCGAAGTTTCTGCGGTGGATAGCGGCGGCTTCCTCTGCTTCGCCGACGCTTGTCAGCGTGCGCATGAGTTTTCGCACGTCCTCTTCTGCTCCGCTGTGGCGAACAAGAGTCCGAAGGGCCGGAATTGCCCCTCGCAGGTCTCCGCGGCTGATGACCAAATCTGCGTACTGCCGGACAGCCGAGATGTTTTCCGCATCCAGGCTGATGGCGCGGGCATACGCAGATTCGGCTTCTTCCTTTCCGCAGGCAAGCAGAACGTCGCCTAAGTAGCTGTGGACATAAGAAGACCCCGGCATGATTCGAACGAGGGAGCGAAGGAGCGACTCGGCAATATCATATTTGCCGCATGCCGCATAGCTTCGGGCCGAGAGAAGCATTAATGCCGGGTCTGCAGTGCCGGAGGAAAAGCTGATGACTTCGTCATACTTTCCCGCGTTGAAGAGTTCCAGAGCGGCAGAAAGCGCCGCCGGGTCCGGTACGGTATTGTCCATATATTACTGAATTACGGAGATGATGGCTTCTGCAAATGCTTTTGCATCGAACGGGGACTTTGCGGTGATGATGTTGCCGTCAACGACCACATTGTCTGCGAGAACTTCTGCATTGTCAAGCTCTAAGACGCGAAGACATGCAGGAGTCGGAAGGGTGGTTGCTTTTTTGCCGTTTAAGAGACCTGCTTCTCCTAAGATGACCGGGGCTAAGCAGATTGCGGCGGCGAACTTTCCGTTGTTTCCAATCTTGTTTGCGATGTCAATCAGCTCTTCGTTTCTCCAGAGCTGGTCCTGACAGCCGATACCGCCGCCAATGACAATTCCGTCGAACTCGTCGGCGTTGACGTCGGAGAATGCAAGGTCTGCCTCGACGATTTCGCCGTGCATACCGTAGCAGGTTCCTTTGACAACCGATGCGGTGACGCATTCTGCACCTGTTGCTTCAAGTGCTGCCTTGGGGATGGTGTATGCTTCATCCATGAATCTGTCCGATGCAATTGCGAGAAGAACTTTCATGCTATACTGTTAGTGTTTGGAGTTGAAGAAGTGTTTGGCTCGTGCCGGAAAAAGCGGAGGGGTTTTCAGAGATTTTTGAGCGCGGACAGGGTTCCGTCCAGAGACCCGTCTCCGACAACCGCCGGTTCAACACCAGCTTCCCGCATAGCGCAGGCCGTTACGTCTCCAATCGCAAGCGGGAGTGTTCTTCCGTAGTCTGCAATGTTTGCCGAACGGAAGGAGTACGCACTGGTAAACAGGACGGCATCACAGTCTCTGATGTCGAGGACCTCGTTTGTCGGGTTCAGCGAGTAGAGCCGATACTCATAGGCAATGCCGCCTGCGTCTTCGATTGCATGGATGAGTTCCGGGTTCGGAACTGCGGCACGCGGAAGGGCAACGGATTTTCCGTCAATCCAGTCTCCTAAGTGCGGCACGTAGTCACGGGAGTAGAAGGAGGGAAGCGTTTCTGCGGCAATGCCGAAGCGGTGGAGAACAGCAGTGGTTTTTGGTCCAATGCCGGTGATGCGGCATGTTTTTGCGATGTCGCGGGACAGAAGCGGAGCACAGACTTCTGCCGGATACGCACTCGTGAAAAAAATCGCATCGAACTGCCGGTCATTGGCGGCGAGGATGAACTGCTGGACGATATTTGCGTGCAGTTCAGCAGAAAGAGGGGAGATGATTTTTGCTTCGTGGCCGAAGGAAGCGAAGAGTGCGGCATCATCCTTCGCTTTTTCGGCAACACGGGTAACAGCGATTCGCATATACTATTGTTGGTATCAGGACAGGTTAAGGTTACTCTGCAATATCCGGCGTTTCGTGCAGGTCGCGGGTGATGGTCTCAATAATGTCCTGACGCGAGTTTGCGGCTTCTAACATCTGCATAGCATCAGCGAGCGGTTCGGCATAGATTCCCGGATAGAAGTATTCGTCAAATCCTTCCCGCGGAGGAAATGCCGGGATGAATTCGTCAAGCGAGAACGCTGCCTGGATTCCTGTTTTGTTTCCGCGGGCATCCAGCTTCACCCATTTTCCAAGATACACTGCGTTGAACCCGTGCACACAGTATCCGAGTTTTTCGTCGCGGGCCAACGTGATATGCTCGAAACAGAAGCCGGCGGGGATTCCTTCATGCCGGAGGAGAGCTGCCAGCAGGTTTGCCTTTGCATGACAGATGCCGGTTCCCGAAAGCAGAACATCCGAGGCTTTTACCGGGACAAGGTCGGACTCGATATCAAAGGAGTGCGGAATTTTGTCGCGGACAAAATGATATGCGGCCTCTGCCTTGCTGACGTCATCCGTCAGACCGGAGAAGAGCTCGCGGCAGAGATTGTCGATTGCCGGGTGGTGATAATCGACGTACGGGTGTTCTGCGAGAAATTTGTCGGGGGTCATATGCGGGGTTATATGGTTTTTTGGAGAGGATAAAGATGCTGTCTGCCGCGGCAAAAAACGTGAGGGAACTATCTCTCCAGACTATCTCTTCGGGAATACCGGATACTGTGTCCCTGTTTTTCCAGAGTAACCAGCCCATCCTCCTCCAGACGGGAAAGATGCCAGCGAAGAGACGGTTCAGATAAACCCGTTTGTCTGGCAAGTTCTGATACCGTCATGCTTCTGTCTCCAAGCGCAGAGAGAACTGCCGCGGGTTTTTCTTTTGCGGATGCCGCATTCTGAAAGTCTGTTTCTGCGTTTGATTCCCCTACCGGATAGTAGCGGACGGTTTTGTGATAGGGCGCTTCCCGAATCCGGTTGTCGCGCAGAAGTGTTCTGATATGATGGACAACCGAGTTTCTTGAGTAGCCGGTGTTTCTTACAATATCTGCTTCACTGCATCCGGGATGTTCTTCGATACAGGTTTGAATCTGCATAGCACGGGATTTTGGTGCAGTGGAACTAAGCGAGCGGACAAAGCCTAAGGCGAAGAGG
>JAGARL010000180.1 GCA_017622255.1 Methanocorpusculum sp. | reverse complement strand
CGGGCAAGTGCATTGTCATCCAGGATAACCTTGCCGTCCGCAGCGATAATGCCCTTCGGGGTTGCAACCAGCGGGTTGATTTCGACAAGGATGGCATCCTTTTCGATAAAGACCGCAAAGAGCTTCTTGACAATGGCGCCGATTTCCTTTGGTGCTGTGCCGATAACGTTTCTGACGATGAAGTCCGGCAGAACCGTAAAGGACGGATCAACAGAGACGCGGCGGAGTGCTTCCGGACGCTCTTTGGCGAGAGTCTCAATCTCAACACCGCCCTCTTCGGAGAAGAGGATGACCGGGCGCTTCTTTGCCCGGTCGATGGTGATACTGATATAATATTCGTGGGTGATTTCGAGTGCTTCCTCGACTAAGACCTTCTCAACCGGAAGACCTTTGATCTGCTTGCCGAAGAGCTCCGCTGCGGTTGCATCAACGGTCTCTGCGGTTGCCGGAAGAATGCCGCCTGCCTTTCCGCGGCCGCCGACATCAACCTGCGCCTTTAAGACAACCTTCTCTGCAACGCGGGAGAGGGCGGATGCGGCATCGGCTGCTGCTTCAATCAGTTCACTGTTCGGAACCGGGATTCCTGCATCCCGGAAAATCTGTTTTGCCTCATATTCACGGAATTTCATAACTGTTTCCTCACAATCTCACGGCCAATGGCGAGAGCTTTCTTGTTTGCTTCCTCGGTTCCCTTCGGGACACTGTCAAGCACAGCACGCTCCAGGGAGTCGTAGTCAATTACTCCTGTTGCCTCCATTAATGCGCCGAGCATGATAACGTTTGCAAAGACCGGCTTTCCAAGCTGTGCCTTTGCCTCAGCAGTTGCCGGAACTTCCAGGCAGACACAGCACGGACGGCTGGTCACATATCCCGGGTCGACGAGCATTAACGCGGTGTTTCCTGCCTTGCAGCCGTACTTGTCATATGCCGCCTGGGACATGATAACAAAGGTTTCCGGCTCGGTTACCTTCGGGTAGTGGATGGGTTCATCCGAGATGATAACAGCAGAAGCAGATGCGCCGCCTCTGGCTTCCGGTCCGTAGCTCTGCGTCTGGACGACGTACTTGTCCGCATAGAGGGCGGCGGCACGGCCCAGGATGACCGCGGCAGTGATGATACCCTGACCGCCCAGTCCGGAGAATCTGATTTCGTGTCTCATTCTTTCACAACCCCCAGCGGCGGGTTTGCCCGGCGCACGAACTCGCCGACGATGAACTTGCCCGGTTCAAGCGGGATGCCTGCTGCGGCATCACGGTCCGCCTTGTTCTTCTTGACGGCATTGTTTTTGAACCGCTCAATCATCTGGGTCGGCTGGCGGAGTTTGTTCTTGTTTCCGTAAGCGGTCGGACACTGGGCGAGCACCTCGATGAAGGCAAGGCCCGGCGTCTCAAGGCCGGTCTTGATGGCTTCGGTGAGCTCCTTTACGTGGAAGGAGGTCCAGCGGGCAACATAGTTGGCGCCTGCGGCCTCGGCGAGTTTGCAGAGGTCGAACGGCTGTTCCTGCATACCGTACGGGGTGGTCGTGGTTATCGAGCCCTTCGGGGTACACGGACTGCCCTGGCCGCCGGTCATACCGTAGATGTTGTTGTTCATGCAGATGACGGTTAAGTCGATGTTTCTTCTGCATGCGTGGATGAAGTGGTTTCCGCCGATAGCCGAGCAGTCGCCGTCACCGGTAAAGACGATGACATGCTGTTTCGGCTTTACGAGCTTCACCCCGGTTGCAAAGGCGAGCGCTCTTCCGTGGGTTGTGTGGAGCGAGTCGGCCGCGGTGTATCCGCCGGCACGCGACGAACAGCCGATTCCGGAGACGAAGGTGGTCTCGTTGATGTCATAGCCGAGTGCGTCTGCTGCACGAAGGGTTGCGTTCAGCACAGTTCCGTTTCCGCATCCGGCACAGTAGATGTGCGGGAGGCGGTCCTGGCGGTACCAGTCCTCTAAGGTCATAAGCGAACCTCCGTGACCGGGCGGGTTGCGGACTCAGCGGCCGCGGCTGCTTTTTTGAGCTCCTCTACGGTGTGGAGTGCGCCGCCGAGTTTCGGTGCGGTGATGATTTTGACGTTGGTGTACTGTCTGACCTCTTTGGCAATCTGGCCTAAGTTCATCTCCGGAACGATGAATGCCTTGGCGTTCTTGAACGCGTCTAAGCAGTGGTCCGGGAACGGCCAGACGATTCTGAGGTTTAAGTGTCCGTAGGTGTCCGGTTCGTCTGCTAAAAGCTGGCGGACGGTTCTGGTCGGGGCACCATAGGAGATGAAGACAATCTCCGCTTCCGGATTGACGATATCAACGTCGGTCAGTTCAAGCCGGTGCTTTTCGATTTTATCGACCTGCCGGCGGACCATTGCCTCATGAAGCTCTGCTGAGTCGGTTGCCGGGTAGCCTTTTTCATTGTGGGTGAGACCGGTGATATGGATATTGTGCCCGTTTCCGAAGGTGCCGAATCCCGGAATGCCGTTTTCGTCCGGCTCGCACGGGAGTTCGCCCTCTTTCAGTTCACGGCGGGGGATGATTTCCACAGTTTCGCGGAGAAGGATTTTTTCCCGCATGTGTCCGATGGTTTCGTCAGCCATTAAGAATACCGGGGTTCTGAAACGGTCGGCGAGGTTGAATGCCTTAACGGTTAAGTCAAACATCTCCTGAACGGAGGAAGGGGAGAGAGCAATAATGCTGTAGTCTCCGTGGCTTCCGTAGCGGACCTGCATCATATCTCCCTGGGCGGCCATGGTCGGCTGTCCGGTGGACGGTCCTCCTCTCTGGACGTTGACAACAACGCACGGCGTCTCGGTGATTGCGGCGTAGCCGATATTTTCCATCATCAGCGAGAATCCCGGACCGGAGGTTGCGGTCATGGAGCGGGCGCCTGCCCAGCTTCCGCCGACAATCGCCGCCATACTGGCGAGTTCGTCTTCCATCTGAACAAACGTTCCGCCGACTTTGGGAAGGCGCGATGCCATTCTCTCGGCGATTTCGGTGGACGGGGTGATGGGGTAACCTGCGAAGAATCTGCATCCGGCAGCAAGTGCCCCCTCTGCGCAGGCAGTATTTCCATTGTAGAATTCAGTTTTTCCGGTCAATATTCTATCTCCACGTTCTTTGGTTCGAAGGGTTTTTCTTCCACCCAGGAGATTGCCTGGTCAGGGCAGATCATCTGGCACATGCCGCAGAGCTGTCTGCCGTATACCTTCTGAAGACGGCAGTTTGTGCACCGTTCCGGACGGTCCAAAACCGGGATGACATAGCCTCGTGCTCCCGGTTTGCTTCCTTCCTGGAAGATGCGGTAAGGACATACCATTGTACAGAGATTGCAGCCCTTGCAGCGGTGTTCATTGATTACGAGCTTCATTATTAATACTGCTTATATTATGTGATGTATTATGCCTAAAAGTATTCCTTACTGAAAGGGATTTTATGCAGTTTGCCGGTGTTTTGCAGAAGCGTTTCCGCACAGAAGAAGAGATGATAATATATAGCGCGCAGATGAGCGGATTTTGCAGAGAACAGGAAGGAAAAAAAGGTTATGCGGTTTTAATCTCTGCTGCCTTCTCTAATCCGAGTTCAGCAATAGAGACCTTCTGCATCTCGCCTTTCTGAATCTTACCGGTGACGGTCATCGGGAAGGTATCACAGAAGCGGTAGTAGCGCGGAATCTTCATTCTTGCAATCTTTCCGTCGCAGAATGCACGGATTTCCTCTTCGGTTAAGGACTGACCCTCTTCCACCTTCACCCAGGCGCAGAGCTCTTCACCGTACTTGACATCCGGAACACCGATGACATACACATCGGAGATCTTCGGGTGCTGGTGCAGGAACTCCTCGATTTCTCTCGGATACAAGTTTTCTCCGCCGCGGATGACCATCTCTTTCAGACGGCCGACCATTCTGACGTAACCGTCCTTATCCATTGTTCCGAGGTCACCGGAGTGCAGCCAGTTGTTCTCGTCGATAACCTGACGGGTTGCCTGCGGGTTGTTGTAGTATCCCTTCATGGTCATGTAACCGCGGGCGCAGATTTCTCCGGTCTCGCCGTACGGAACAATTCTTCCGGTCTTCGGGTCGATAATCTTAATCTCGGTGTGCGGGAATGCACGGCCGACGGTGGACACACGCATCTCTAAGGAGTCGGAGGTCGTCGACATCGTAACACCCGGTGCAGTCTCGGTCTGACCGTAGACGATAACGATGTCTCGCATGTACATCTTCTCGGAAACCTCCCGCATCTTTTCAATCGGACACGGAGAACCGGCCATAATACCGGTCCGTAAGGTAGAGAGGTCGTACTTACTGAAGTTCGGGTGTTCGAGTTCGGCGATGAACATCGTCGGAACACCGTGGACTGCCGTACACTTCTCGGTCTCAATCGCATAGAGAACCGCCTCCGGGTCAAAGGCCGGGCACGGGATAACCATGGTTGTTCCGTGAGTGACGCAGGCCATGTTGGATAAGACCATACCGAAGCAGTGATAGAACGGCACCGGAATACAGAGCTTGTCGTTTTCCGTAAATGCCATTCCGTCGCCGATAATCAGACCGTTGTTTAAGACGGCGTGGTGGGATAAGGTAACTCCCTTCGGGTAGCCGGTGGTTCCCGAGGTGTACTGGATGTTTAATGCATCATCGAACTCAACGGAATCCTCACGGTCCTTCAGCTCGGAGTCCGAGATCATCTTACCCATCTCAATCATCTCGCTCCAGCGGTACATACCGTTGTAGATGATTTCACCCATGAAAACAACGTTTCTTAAGTACGGGAACTTTTCCGAGCGGATGTTTCCCGGACGGCACTCGAATGCTTCCGGACATGCCTCGTAGAACATGCCGACATAGTCAGAGGTCTTGAACTTGCCCTGCAGAATTAAGGTATCGACCTCGGACTGCTTGAGTGCATACTCGAGCTCAAAGGTACGGTATGCCGGGTTGATATTGACCATCACCGCACCAATCTTTGCGGTTGCAAACTGAACGAGAATCCACTCTGCATAGTTCAGTGCCCAGATAGCGACACGCATGCCGTGCTCGACACCGAGCATCATCAGACCCTTTGCCAGGTTGTTTACTTCCTGTAAGAACTCCGTCCAGGTATAGCGGAGAACCGGCGTTGCCGAGGCGGCCGGAGCGATGGTATATGGTTCGCGGTAGCTGTTCGGCTCATCAGAGACCAGTGCCTCGTGCGGGTTGGTATAGAAGGATGCGTTTAAAACGGCTTTGCCGTACGGATTCTGCTGAAAGGCTACTAGAGCATCGTTATTCGGATATTTAGCCGCGATGCTGTTCAGGAGCTGGCCCACAGTACATCCAAGCAACGGCTTGTCGGATGTACCACATGAGTAACTTTCAGACATAGTGCATATACATGTGCTTTAGAAGAATAAAAAGGAGTTACCCGAAACAATTTCAAAAGAGACCAAGATGAATATGAGGTTGGGGGAGTTCCCCCCCTACGTATCACCTTATTTAACTTCGCAGAGTGCGCAAATCTCGGACTTGTAGCAGAAGTAGTAGACGATTGCCATGAAGATAACTGCACCGACAATGTTACCAAGGGTTGCCCAGATAATGTTGTTGGTCCACATGCCAATCCAGTCAAGACCTGCAACTGCTTCGCCGCCGGTAATCATGTTGGTGATGATACCTGCCGGGATGAAGTACATGTTTGCAACACAGTGTTCGAATCCGGTTGCAACGAATGCCATGATCGGGAACCAGATTGCGAGAATCTTGGAGATGACTTCATCTGCTGCGAGTGCAAGGAAGATTGCAAGGCAGACGAGCCAGTTACAAAGGATACCCTTGAAGAAGCAGGAGAGGATTCCCATTGCTCCGGTGTAGGAGACCTTTGCAGTTGCGATAGCGATTGCACGGGCGCCGAATGCGGTGATTGCGGCGGCACCTGCTGCATCCCAGGTGACATACGGACCGTAGGATACGAGGAATGCCATAAACAGAGAACCGATAAGGTTTCCGATATATACGACAATCCAGAGATAAATGAGCTTGCCAAGACCAATATGTCCCTGAAGCATGGACATCGGGGCGAACATTGCATCGCCGGTGAAGAGTTCTGCACCGGTTAAGACAACGAGGACTAAACCGACCGGGAAGAGAGCACCGGTAACGAACTGGCCGATACCTGCACCGAAGACGGCTGCAACGCCGGTAGATCCGACGGTTGCAAGAGCTGCTCCCATCGCGATATATGCACCTGCAAGGAATGCACGGACCAGCATGTTTCCTGGAGCCAGACCGCACTTGCCTTTGCCGGCAGTTCCGATTTTGACGCAAACCTGCGCCGGGCTAAATGTGACCATAAATAACACCTCACAACCCGAATCAGGGTGTTCCCGATTCAAGATGCGTTAGTTTCTACTTAGTGCAGAAGGTATTTAAACTATGCGGTCTGAAAGTGCCGATTCACACCCCTTTCAGGGAGAGAGGATTTATCACGGTTTTTCCTGATTATTCGAAAATTTTTCAGAAAATAATCCGATACAGAAATCATAAAAAACAGTGTTACCTTTTGGAAAAAAGGAGATATATGGTTATTTTCTGCGCAGTTTCACAGAGTTTGCGTGCGCAAAAAGGCCTTCTGCCTGCGCGAGGGTTTCGATGGTATCGCCGATTACTTCAAGCCCCTCGCGGGACACCATCTGGACCTGGGAACGCTTCATGAAGTGTCCGACATCCAGAGCGGAGTAGCTCTTTGCGTATCCGGCGGTCGGGAGCACATGGTTTGTTCCGGAGGCATAGTCTCCGCAGGCGACCGGGGTGTACGGACCGACGAAGATGGAGCCTGCATTATGGATGGCAGAAAGGGCGGTGAGCGGGTCGGCGGTCATGATGCAGAGGTGTTCGGGTGCGATGTCGTCGATGACCGCAAGCGCCTCGTCGAGGGTTTCGGTTACGATGTAGCCGGAATGGGAAAGGGACTTTTCCATAATCTCGGCACGGGGAGCGTCCGCACTCTGTGCATCGATTTCGCGGCCGACGGCCTTGGCAAGTTCTGCGCTGTCTGTTACCAGCACGCAGGCGGAGTTCGGGTCGTGTTCTGCCTGGGCGAGAATCTCGGCGGCGACAAAGACCGGGTTTGCCCCGGCGTCTGCGACGATGCCGACCTCGCTCGGACCTGCCGGGAAGTCGATTTCCGCGTGTTCTCTCAGCATCATCTTTGCCTGCGTTACAAAGACGTTTCCGGGGCCCACAATCTTCTGTACCGGGCGGATGGTCTCGGTTCCCAGCGCCATAGCGGCGACGGCCTGTGCACCGCCGATCTGGTATGCTTCGGTGACGCCGGCGATGTCAAGGGCGACCAAGGTCAGCGGGTTTACCGGCGGCGGGGTGCAGAGAACAATCTCTTTGACGCCTGCAACACGGGCGGCAACGGTGGTCATCAGAACGGTGGACGGGTAGGCGGCGCGGCCTCCCGGAATATAGGCACCGATTCTGTCAAGCGGGGTGATCTTTACGCCGAGCGTGATTCCCGGCTCCATCTCCTCCAGCCAGAGGGTCTTGGGCTTCTGGAGTTCATGGAAGGCGGTGATTCTGGACTCCGCCTCGATTAATGCCTGGACAAGGGCAGGGTCGACGGTTTCGTATGCTTCGTCAATCTGTTCCTGCGAGATGCGAAGGGAGGAGAGCTGCTGTTTATCGAATTTTTCGGTGAGCGCGAAAAGGGCTGCGTCACCGTTGGTTCTGACATCATCGATGATGCCTGCGACAATATCTTTTACATCGCTTAAGGATCCGCGGCGCTGTGCTTTCCATGCATCAGCTTCTACCGGCTGCCAAATCATGGTAACAGTATTGGGGTTTGAAGAATTTAGATATACGGATTCTTACCGGAATAAATTCAGAAAAAGAAGTGCATCGACCGGGACTCGAACCCGAGTTTAGGCGTTGGCAACGCCTAGTGATAACCACTACACTATCGATGCAATGTTGCTCTAATCTATACGCGGTGTGAGTTTAAAAAGGTTGTTGTTTGAGTTCCCTTATTTATTCAGCGGGGAGATGACGCTGAGCTTGAGATAAATCTCGGCGATCTCTTCCGGAGATTCGCGCTCGTCCTTTTCCAGCCAGGTCTGGAAGACGCGGTAGTGGGAGGAGTTGACATATTCGCGGAGGTAGTCTGCCGGGACATCCAGTTTCTTTGCAAGACCGGCATAGTTGATGTGCTGGGCAAAGACCTCTTCCCAGAGCATGTCCTTCATCCGCTGCTGGAACTCGGCATCACCCTTCTTTCCAAAGAGCGCACGCATCATCTTCAGGTTCTCTTCGCAGTAGACGAACATCCGGATAACCCGCTCCTTTACGGCATCGGCCTTGAACGGGATTCTGCCCGGCATTAAGGCGTCCAGCAGGTCGGTTCGAATCTTCTCTTCGAAGGAGGAGAGGAGGGCGTATTTGTCATTGTAGTGCTGGTAGAAGGTGCCGCGGCTGACGTCGGCGCGGGCGGTTATGTCCTTTACGGTGATGGCATAGAAGCCGATCTCGGAAACCAGCTCAAGGAAGGCGTCGGTGATGGCAGCCTCGGTTCTGATGTAGCGGATATCAGTTTTTTTCATATTGGCGGTCACAATCTCTGCAGATATATTAGACACGGGAGGATAAAATGTTTTATGACAGAGAGTCTTATTTCTCCGGACGGTAGAGCCGCCAGTTGTAGTGTTCGGCCGCCAGGCGGAGCAGGATGATGACCAGCATGCCGAAAGTCATCGCGGCAAATGAGCCGGACACCGTCCAGAGGAGAACGCAGACGACCGCGCCGATTACGGCGGCGGATGCGTAGAACTGCCGAACAAAGATGCCCGGCATGTCCCCTGCCAGAACATCCCGGAGAACCCCGCCGCCGACACCGGTGACGACGCCGACAAAGACCAGGAGGAAGGGCGAAAAGGACGGCGAGACGCCGTAAGCGGTCTGGATTCCAACGACCGTAAAGGAGGCAAGGCCGACGGTATCCATGAGAAGAAGCGCCCGGTCGTATCTTTTCCGGTGGCGGGTGAGATACCGGCGTACTCCTGGGATGCAGAGAACAGCCGCAGTTCCTGCCGCAAGAACCGCATAGCCTGGGTCGCGGAAGACGGCAGGCGGGGTGATGCCGAGGACAAGGTCCCGGATGATTCCGCCGCCGACGGCGACGATGACGGCAAGGACGAGGATGCCGAAGAGGTCCATCTTTTTGGTGATGCCGGTAAGCGCTCCGGACGCGGCGAAGGCAACGGTTCCCAGGAGTTGAAAAAGCAGGAGGAGGAGGGCCATGCAGTAGCATGGAGCGGGCAGGACTATATAGCTCTGGTTAGCGGCAGGATTTTTGCGAAGATTTTGACAATCGTGCCGACGAGAAGGGCGGCGATGACGGTTCCTTCCCGGACGCCGACGAGGGCGTGGAGGAAGACGAGGCAGAGTACGGCGGCGATGAGAATCTGGGTTGTGTCGGAGACGACCCGCACGCCGCCGAAGGATTTGCCGGTGACCTGCGCTAAGACCTGGACGAATCCGTCGCCCGGGAGGATGAGCAGGGATGCGGAGACGCAGAGGTATGCGCCGAGCGCGATTACGACACAGCCGAGGAGGACGGTGAGGATTTTGAGCGGGTAGAGCTCCGGGTTGAAGGGGGAAAGCAGCCACATGGCGGCGTCGATGAGCCAACCGACGGGAAATGAGATGAGGAGCTGGGATATCCAGTTTTTGGCGGGCATCTTTCCTTTGAGGAGGATGATTTCGGTGAGAACGAGGGCAATGCTGAAGAGGATGAGCCAGGTTCCCATGGAAAGCCCGGGGATGATAAGGGATAAGGAGTAGGGGATGGCGGATATCGGCGAGGTTCCAAGCCCTGCTTTGGTGGTGAGGGCAACGCCGAAGGAGATGCAGATGAGGCCTGCAGCACAGCAGAGGTACTGCAGGCGCCGGTTACGTATCATGCATCAAGGTTCGGATGCAGGATATTTACGCGTTTCTTATGAATTGAGCAGGAATCCTCCGGATACGCCGACGACGGCGACGATGAATCCGATGGTGAGGAGGATGATTATGATAAGGGTCAGCGGTTTGCTCATAGAAGATATGAGGACGGCTGTTTGCATAAGGTTCTGTGTTGCGGCAAAAGAGAGGGGAGCGGGAGGGAGTGCGGGAAGCGGGAGGGAGAGCGGGAGGGAGAAGAGGAGGAAAAGGAACAGGGG
>JAGARL010000179.1 GCA_017622255.1 Methanocorpusculum sp. | reverse complement strand
TCTGCTTTTGCTTTTGCCTCTTCACAGCGCTTTGCAAGCGTTGCTTCAAGTTCTTCTCTCTGCTTATCGTCGATTCTCGGGAACAGCGGCTTTACCTCGCCAAGCTCGGTGTTCTCGAACGGAACAAGCGCGTCGCTGATTGGATGGTTCTCGATTAAATCCGTGTATCCGAGCATCTCCCAGAGCTTCTGGGCGGACTCCGGCATAACCGGCTGGATAACAAGGGCGCAGGCCTTGACAATCTGGAGACAGTTCTTTAAGACCTGCTCTGCTGCCGGAACATCCTCTTTTAAGAGCTTCCACGGTGCGGAGTTGGAGATGTAACTGTTTCCGTATCCTGCAAGGAGGAGGATATTGTCAACTGCTGCCTTGAACTCATAGGCTCTGACGTTCTCCTCAATCAGTGCGAGGGACTTCTTAATCTCCGCAAAGATTTCCTCTTCAACAGCAACGGATGGAACATGGCCTAACTTGTTCTTGACCAGCGTCATACTGCGGTTTGCGAAGTTTCCAAATGTGTTGACCAGTTCGTTGTTGATTCTTGCCTGGAACTCCTTCCAGCTGAAGTCAAGTTCCCGGGTGTGGCTCGTGTAGTCTAGGAGGTAGTATCTCAGATAATCTGCCGGGAGTCCCTTGTCGAGGTAGTCTTCCTTGGTCCAGACCACATAGCCGCGGGACTTCGAGAACTTCTCGCCTTCGATAGTGACCATTCCGGAAGCAACAACTGCGGTCGGCGGCTGGTATCCTGCTCCGTGGAGCATTGCCGGCCAGAACACACAGTGGTGGTAGATGATGTCAGAGCCGATAAAGTGCACGCGGTCTCCCTCGCACCAGTACTTCTTCCAGGAATCGTTGTGCTCCTTTGCCCACTCCTCCGTGAAAGAGATGTATCCGATTGGTGCGTCGACCCACACGTAGCAGACTAAATCGTCAGTTCCCGGGAAGCGGACTCCCCAGTCCATCATTCTGGTAATACACCAGTCTTTGAGTTCGTTCTCCACCCAGCCGATTGCATAGTTTCTGGCGTTGATGGTTCCCTGTAAGGACGGGAGGTACTCTAAGAGATAATCGCGGAATGCGCTGAGCTTGAAGTAGTAGTGTTTCTGCTCGCGCAGTTCAGCTTTGGTTCCGCAGGTTGCACACTGCGGGTCTAAAATCTCTCCCGGCTCTAAGTGTCTGCCGCATCCCTGGTCGCACTCGTCTCCTCTTGCGTGTTTTCCGCAGTAAGGGCAGGTACCTTCCACATAGCGGTCGGGTAAGAATCTTCCGCACTTCGGGCAGTAGCTCTGCTGGATGACCTGCTCATACACATATCCTTTCTCGATTAATTTGCTGAGGATAGCGTCGGTTCTTTTGTGGTTCGTCTCGTCATCCGTCATGCCGAAACGGTCAAAGCGGACCCCCATGGCTTTGAAAACTTCGTCGAAGTGCTTGTGGTAGCGCTCGGAGATTTCACGCGGAGAGACCTTTTCCGCTTCTGCGGATACGACGATAGGGGTTCCGTGGTTGTCCGATCCGCAGACAAACACGATGTCCTCTCCCAGCCGGCGGAGATATCTGACATAGAAGTCTCCCGGGATATAGGTGCGGAGGTGTCCTAAGTGGCATAAGCCGTTGGTATAGGGCAGACCACAGGTTACAACGGTGGGTTTATTCATGTGATGTATGTATTTGGTGGGAGAGAGTATGAATTGATTGATTGAACAGCCGCGGGATTTATCTGGTGAGAGGGAGATGGTATATGCATGAAAGAGAGAGTGTTTCCCCTCGTATCCTTAGGTTCGGCAGGCGATGAGACGCCTGATGCGGCAGATGTTGCCGCATGGATTCCCGGAAAAAAGGGAAACACGGCAGATATCATAACCTATATGCTTGATAAAACCCTGAAATCGCAAATACCCTATGCCGCAGAACCTGCCGCCGGCGGAGCGTTTTATGCGCCGCGCATCGAAGACTTTCTTGGAGCAGAGGAGAATGTCACGCAGGAGTTTGGAAATTTCGCAGATTCCATCCGCGAAGACCTCCGCGCGGTAAAAATCAAAAACTGCGGGTTTGCTCTTCCGGCGTTTTCCGCGCTGAATCTCACGGATGCATACTATAAGGATGCGGAAGAGTTTGAGGCGGCAGGCGCAGAAAGTTACAAAATACTCTCCCGCGAACTGCGCGATGCCGGCGCGCTGAAAACGATTCTGCATACCGAGTCTCC
>JAGARL010000178.1 GCA_017622255.1 Methanocorpusculum sp. | reverse complement strand
GCTTCAAAGAGTTCTGCCGAGTAGGGAATCTCCGGCGGCAGGGTTATATAGAGCACGATAAGCCCCGTGTCCTGGCAAATCGGCACATCGCGCTCTTTGGCAATCTTCAGGTTCGCAAAAATATTCTCATACTCGCCGCGGGCAACAGGACTTGTCTCATTGGCATATGCGGTCTGCAGAACGGATACCACATCTGCCGGAAGCTCGGTTTCCGCGTCATGAATTGCGCTTTCGACTGCCGAGGCAACGGTTTCAAAAAAAGGAGAAGGCATGAAACCTCCTTAGAGAAGTTTTGAGGAGATGGTCATGAAGACCGGGCCGCGTAAGTCAATCTTTCTCTTGTTGTCGGTGATGTAACGCATTGCCCACTCTTCGATTTTGATGTTGATGTCGCTTGGGTGCTTGGACATCTTAATCTGTACGGATGCAGTCTCGCCTAAGCGTGCGGCCTCTTCGATTCTGGCAACAGCCAGGTTTGCTGCGGCAAACAGGAAGGAAAGGCCGACCGGTGTTCCCTCTTCGCGGACTTCCTTGAACTTCTCGGTGTCCGGAACGCCTAAGACAGCACCGTTTCTGACGAAAATCTCGTTGAGTGCGGCAGGACCAAGGAGCGTGGAGTTCTCTTCCGGCTCTTCAACGGAGATGGAAACCTTCTGTCCGAAGAGTTCACCCTCCCAGGCGGCAAAGGAACACGGGGACGGCGCCTTTGCGTTCTCTGCTGCGGCCTGCATAATTGCCTGGACGGCACGGCGGCCTTCCACGGTCTGCGGCTCTTCACGGAGTCCGACTCCGCGGGCAATCTCTGCATCAGAGTAGTTCGGTGCGTAGAGCTGTTCGTAAGAGAGTTTTCTTACATCCTCTGCCTGGGTTAAGACCATGGCTAAACGCTCGACACCCATTCCAAGGTTCATGACCGGAACGCCGACGCCGTACTCGGCAAGGGCGGCAGGTGAGTAGATACCAAAGGTTGCGACCTCGACCCATCCGTGAACCGGGTGCTTTCCGTAAACCTCGGTCTGAGTCTCCGGCATATAGTATTTGGAGCGCTTCTCATCCGGCTGGAAGCGGAACTCGGTAAAGCCGAATGCGGAAAGCAGACCTGCGGCGACTGCCTTTCCTTCTTCCACCGTTACATCCTCGCCTGCGACGATACAGGATGCGGAGTGGTAGGTTCGAAGATGCGTTGCATCCTCTTCCTGCTCACGGCGGAAGCAGCGGTCAACCGAGAACATGCGGATTGGAAGCGGCCGCTTGTCCCACATCTGGGAAAGCGAGATGAACCAGCCGCTTGTCATGTGGGAACGAAGCGTGGTTCTGGAGGATTCCGGTGCTAAGTTCTTGAACTCCGGGAAGACGGTGTCTAAGATGTGGACTACGACTCCGTCGTCGACTTTTAAGGCGACAGACATCTCGTGCGTTAAGTCATCTCCGTCGAACTTACCCTTCTTGTATCCGTGCAGACACTTCATCAGCTTCTCTTCTGCACCTTCCTCTAACGGGCGGCCGACGATTTCCGCAATCTTTGCAAGACGCTCTGCACCGATTCCGACGTTTGGTCTCGGCAGACCTCCGACATAGTAGACACGGTCTAAGACTGCGGCTGCTTCCGGACCGAACTGGCGGTAGACATCAGACTCGT
>JAGARL010000177.1 GCA_017622255.1 Methanocorpusculum sp. | reverse complement strand
CTCGCTCATACCCCGGACAGGGGAGATTAAAAGAAGTCCAGCGTTGCCTGCGTTGCCGCCGGCTTCTTCTCCACCGGCTTTTCCTCTTCTGCAGCCGGCAGGGCTTCCTCCTCCTTTGGAAGAATAGCCGCGGCCGCTTCCGCCTCGGCTTTTTTCAGCGCCTCTTCTAAGTCCGCCTTCTTTCGTGCCTCCGCCTTCTTTGCGGCGGCGGCCTTCTTCACCTTCATCTCCCGCTCCTTTGCCGCCTTCTGCACCGCCTTAAACGCTGCTGCCGCCCGTGCCTTATCATGGAGAAGCACCGTTAACTGATCCGCATCCAGATTGTGCCGCTCGCAAAACGCCTCCGGGTCCGCATCGGCTACCCTGGACAGCAGATCAATATACTCCGCCTGCACCTGCACATCCGGAATCGAATATCCTTCTGCGAGCGCCGCAGACAGCGTACGCCGCACCGTCTTCTGCTTCTTTGCAGTCGCCATCCGCTTCCAGCGCGAAGGAGGCATCACCCGCGGCCGGTAACCCGAAGACTCCGTCTCCCCGGCAACCCCTAACGTCATCAGCGACGTTGCATAGCGCCAGAGTGTATAGTACTGCCGCGTCATTGTCCGTCCCAGATACACATCCGCCCTGCTCACCCGGCGGAATGCCCGAATCCGGCGGTTCCGGTCCGGAATCTGCGAGACAGCCTCCTCTACCCACTGCACCACATAATCCGGCTTCTCCTCGCACTCGCGGGAAAGCTTCATCAGCCGCTCATCCGAAATGCCCGCGGAAACCGCCGAGACCAGATCAAAAATTGTTGCGCGTTCATCCTTCTGGGCAGTTGCGACATCATCTGCCGAAAGCGACTTGCGGCCGGCAGCAGAACCGAAGAGCATATTCACCGCGGAACGCATATCACCTGCCGCACTGCCGGCAATTTCAGACAGCGCATCCTCTCCGCAGGAGACCTGCTCCAGCACGCAAATCTCCTTCATCCGCTTCGCAAGCGTTGACGCGGCAATAGCCCGAAACTGCACGGAATCGCAGATTCGCCGAATCGAATCAGATACGCCGTACGCATCATTTGCGATTAACAGGATAGGCTGTTTTGCGGTCTTGAGCAGATCGGCAATGGCCCGCGCCCCTCCGCGGTCCGCGTTTCCTTCCAGATTATCCGCCTCGTCAATGATAATCATCTTCCGTGACGCACCGAAAAGACTGGCCGTTGTTGCCGAGTTTCCGGCAATCCGCTCGATAACTGCCTTTGTCCGGGCATCGGATGCGTTCAGCTCCAGAACCTCCCAGCCCATATCACGGGCAAGCGCAAGGGCCGCAGACGTCTTGCCGATTCCCGGCTTTCCGGTCAGAAGAAGCGGGGCGGAATCGGTTGTCCAGTTCTGCGCCCACATGGCCATCTGTTTCACCGCTGCCGCGTTTCCCAGAATTTCATCGAGATGTTTTGGCCGATACTTCTCTGCCCAGTCCATAGTTATCTACTATATTGGCGGTCCGGCATTATAAAGAGCGGCAAAGAATCCGGGACGCAACAGTACAACATATTATCCCTTTGGAGAGGAAATATATAACCACAAGTGAGAGGGAATCCTGCTGCCCCGGGATTTCCTCTGGTGAATTCACAATGCAGTCAGATAACTACACCCCCGCATCCGTTGCGGCAGAAGTCAAAAAATATGACGGTGTCCGCAGAAAGCAGGCAATTGGTTCCCTCGTCAAAACACTCCACATAGATAATCTGGATGTCATCGCATCCTATGGAGAGGACGCCGCAGTTATTCAGAACGGAAGAACCGCGCTTCTGCTTGCCGCAGACGGTATCTGGAACAAGCTCATGGATATTGACCCGTACTGGGCAGGATACTGTGCGATTCTGGTAAACGTCCACGATATTGCCGCAATGGGAGGCCGCCCCGTTGCTATGGTCGATATTCTCTCGGCATCAGACGATGAGATTATGGCGCAGGTCTCCAACGGTATGCGGGATGCGGCAAATGCGTTTAATGTGCCGGTGGTCGGCGGCCATCTGCACCCGGATGCTCCCTACAATGTAATCGATGTCTCCATCTTAGGTATTGCAGACCTGGAAAATGTCATCTACAGCAGTACGGCAAACGTCGGTGATGCAATTATTATGGCTATTGACTTAAACGGCCGTGTGCACCCGAGTGCAAAGATGAACTGGGACTCGGTTACCCAGAAGTCTCCGGAAGTTCTGCAGAAACAGCTTGGGGTGATGAAGGAGTTAGGTGAGCACCATCTCTTAACTGCCGGAAAGGATATCTCGAATCCGGGAGTGCTTGGAACGCTTGGTATGCTTCTGGAGTCCTCTGGTGTCGGCGGGGTAGTTGACCTTCCATCCATTCCGCACCCGGACCTTGCTCTCCATGGAATCACGTTTGAGGAGTGGGTTCGGATGTATCCGGGAATGGGCTTTATCATGACTGCAGATAAGAGCTCGGTAATGGATGTCTGCCGCAGTTTCCGCGAGGCAGGTATGGCCGCCCAGGTTATTGGAACGGTTGTTCCGGAGCGCAGTCTCACGCTGACGAAAGGGGATGAGAAGGCAACCATTTTCAACTTCTGCTCCGAAGGCATTACGAATATATGAGAATTGGTATCGGCTGCGGTGTTGATGCAGAGAAGGTGGTGCAAAGCGCAGGGCAGGCGGCATCACCGGACCTTGAGATTGTCTGTTATCTGAAAACGGGAGAGGAGCTTGTCCCTCCCAAACATGTTTCTTTTGTCTTTTCCGACGCGCCGGAGACGGCGCTGGTCGATGATTTGTATGCGAAGCGAATCGATGCGGCGGTTCGCGGTTCGCTTCCGGCAAATGATACGCTGAAGTATCTGAAATCCGTCTACGGGGTTTCCCGTCTGGAGCGGATTGCTCTGCTGGAGACTGCTGCCGGGCAGAAGTTTTTCTTTGCGCCGGTGGGAGTTGACGAGGGCTGGACCGTTTCCGAGAAGGCGGCATTTGCAGAGGACGGACGCCGTCTTGCAAAAGCGTTCGGACTTTCGGAAAAGGTGGTTCTGCTTTCCGGCGGAAGGCTCGGCGATATCGGACGGCATGCGGCGGTTGATAAAACAATTTATGATGCAGAAGAGGCGGCACGGCTTTCCGGTGCAGAGCACGGGGAGATTTTAATCGAGGATGCGGTCAAGGACGCCGGAGTGATTATCGCGCCGGATGGCATCTCCGGCAATCTGATATTCCGCACGCTGGTGTTTTTAGGCGGCGGTATCGGGCATGGTGCACTGATTGTTAATATTCCGGACCTCTTTGTGGACAGTTCGCGCGCATCCGCATCCTACGTTGGAATTCTCTCTATGACAGCACGTATTATAGCAGGTAAAATACATTAAAACAGCCGTATTTTTCAATTCGGTTGATTTAATGTGCCTGTTTTTGATTTCGTCGTGTTTTCTTCCGTGAATTTACGATATCTCAGGTATTTTTGTCCAAATGGGCAAAATAACGCAGATTTTGAGATACTTTTATATATTTAGCCTTCCAATTTTTTCATTGGTAATAACTATGGCAGACTTACCGAAAGCAGCAGTCGTCAGACTCGCAAAGAAAGCTGGTGCAGAGCGCGTTGGCGAAGATGCAGCAGACGCCCTTGTTCTCAAGGCAGAAGCATACATCGAAGCTATTGCAAAGGAAGCAAACGAGCTCGCAAAGCACGCAGGTCGTAAGACCATCAAGGCAGAGGACGTTGACCTCGCCACCAAGAAAGAGTAAATATAACCCTTTTTCCGGATTAATGACGAGTGCCGGCGGCAGAAATGCTGCCTCTTCCGGCATTCATGAGATGTGATGTTTTTTTTGTGTGTTTTTGTAAAGAGCGTACGCTTTCGCTGCTGTATTGAAAATCAGAAAAAGAAGCGGGCCCGAAGGGATTTGAACCCCTGACATTCGGATTAAGAGTCCGACGCTATGCCTGACTAAGCCACGGGCCCGGTACATGCAAGCTCTCTTGCAGCTTGACCTAAATAGATTGTCTTTCCGAGTATTTATAGGGTCCACATTTGTTTTTGGATAGGGGCGTCCTGTTTTGTGAGTTACAAAATATCGGAAAAGAAGCGGGCCCGAAGGGATTTGAACCCCTGACATTCGGATTAAGAGTCCGACGCTATGCCTGACTAAGCCACGGGCCCGGTACATACAAGCTCTCTCTTGTAGCTTGACCTAAATAGATAGAACTCGTTAGTATTTATAGATTACTTTTTGAAATTGGTTTTCGCGATATCACATGCAGATTTAATATCTCACGACACTAACAGATATGGTATGGCTGAAACAGATGGGGTATCTCCCCTGTCCCTTATTCAGAAGAACAAAAAAATAAAATATGTCATCCTCGGCTGCGGAAGCATTGGATATAATGTCCTTGGAGAGCTGCACGAATCAGATGACAACGTCTTAATCGTCGATTTTGATGAGAAACGCCTGGATGATTTACGTGATCACCGGCATCAGGTAATGCTGGGAGACATGACTGATGAGGCGTTTTATGAGTCGCTTCCGGAACCGGAGGTTGCCTTTGTACTCTCTTCCAACAAAGACGCAAACCTCGCCGCCGTGCTGCATATCCGCGCACGGTTCCCGGCCGCCAATATCATCGCCCGGTCTATGGATCCCTTCTCTTCCGATCAGCTTGCTGATGCGGGAGCGGATGTGGTGCTCTACCCGCAGCAGGTTGTTGCAAAGTCTGCCGTAAACCACATGGTCAACCTGATTGCCGCCCGCAACGCGCAGAGACTCTTCTCTCTGCTGGAATCCTGGTCGGGAACGCTTGGCATCATCACGCACAAGAACCCGGACCCGGATGCGATTTCTTCTGCGATTGCCTTAAGCATAATTGCTGAAGAAGCATCCAAGGGAAAACTGAAAACCCGCATTCTCTACGAAGGAAACATTGGTCATCAGGAAAACCGTGCATTCGTCAACCTCCTGGAGATTAAGATGGAACGCTTAACTCCGGAGATTTTTGCCGAGTGCGACTACACGGCATTAGTTGACTGTGTAGCGCCGGGAATGAATAACGACCTTCCGGCTGATGCCAATATCAATATCATCATCGACCACCACAGCACGGAAGGCGTGGAGCGGGTACATGTTCCGGAGTTTATGGATATCAGACCGGACGCCGGGGCAACCGCTTCTATCTTTACCCAGTATCTGCAGGAGCTCTATCTCCCGCTCGATACCAAGCTTGCAACCGCGCTCTTCTACGGTATCCGCGCAGATACGCACGAGTTCCAGAGAAATGTCACCCCGCAGGACCTGCACAATGCGGCATTCCTTCTGCCGTATGCAGACCGCCAGCTCTTAGAGCTGGTTATGGCGCCGTCCATCTCGCAGGAGACCATAGAGGTCTTAGGAGCGGCTATCCAGAACCGCGATATCCGTCAGGGATATCTCTTCTCCAATGTAGGCTATGTCAGAAACCGCGATGCGATTCCGCAGGCCGCAGACCTGCTCCTGAATCTGGAAGGAGTAACAACTGCGCTCGTGTACGGAATTACCGATACGGCAATTATTCTCTCGGCAAGAAACAAGGATATCAGACTGCATGTGGGAGACGTCTTAAAGGAGGCGTTTGCCGACATTCCGGGAGCATCCGCCGGCGGTCATGCGACTATGGCTGCGCTTTCCATTCCGCTGCAGGCCTTCTCTCTCGTCCGCGAGAAGGAGGAGCTGCTCTCGATGATTATTGATGCGGTTCTTGCAAACTTCATGAGAATTGTCGGAATCTCCGGTGACGAGGACGATGAAGCCTGAAGTCTGGGAACCATATTATCTGCGGATTCTGGATTACTTCGGCTTCTCCCGCGAGGATGATGAGGAGGCGGCCCGCCTCTTATCTGCTATCCTCCCGCGGGATGATATCGCACTTTTGACGAAGCTGCTGTGCGGCGCTTCGGTTGTGGTGGCAGGTAATGCCCCGTCGCTTTCCGCAGATATCAAAAACACGGATTTTACCGGCAAAATCATTATCGCGGCAGACGCTGCAGCCCGCAGACTGCAGAAAGCAGGCGTTACGCCGCACATTGTTTTCACAGATTTGGATGGGCTCGATGATGACGTGCTGGAGCTGAATGCGGCAGGAACACTTCTGGCGGTCCACGCACACGGGGACAATATGCCGCTTCTCAAGTCCTGGGTTCCGAAGATGAAAGGACCTGTTGTCGCAACGACGCAGAGCACGCCGCTTTCCAATGTCTATAACTTCGGCGGTTTCTCGGACGGAGACCGCGGGGTTTTTGCGGCCCATGAGCTGGGTGCGGAATCGGTTTCCTTAATTGGTTTTGATCTGGATGATACATCGGTCGATCCGGTAAAACACGGTAAACTGATGATTGCACGAAAGCTTCTCCATCTCATCGGTCATGACATCTGAGACGGTTATCATCGACGGGTATGTGGATGAGCCTGCCTGTCTGGGTGTCCCTCCCTATATTTCTCCGTATATCCGGACGGTTGCCGGAGTGCTCAAGGAGCACGGGCTGTCTCCTGAGTATGTAACGATTGACCAGCTGAGAAAGGATCCGCTGCGGACCGCATCACTCCGGGATGCGAAGCTGGTAGTGATGATTGCAGGCGTGACTGTGCCGGGCAAATATCTGGCAGGAACACCGGCAACGCTTCTGGAGCTGCAGCAGCTCGGATTTACGTTTTCGAAGAAAACGGTATCACTTCTGGGAGGTCCTATCTCCTTCGGTTACTCGCCGGAAGGAGGAGCCGCCGCGAAGCGTCAGGCGGTTTCCGGCTGGACGGAGATGCTTGCAGGAGATCCTGCAGCGGCGCTTGATTCGTATCTGTGCGGCGGCGAGCCGGAAGGAGTGCTGAATTATGCAGACTTCGACCGCTGGTCAGCGGTGGGTGCGGATATTATCCGTCAGCATCCGATGTATCCGTATGTGATGCTGGAGCTGGAGACGGCCCGCGGCTGTTCCCGCTGTGTGACCGGGGGCTGTTCGTTCTGTACGGAGCCGTTCTACGGGATGCCGCGTCAGCGAGATCCTGCCGGTATCTTTGCGGAGACGGCGGCACTTTTCGCCGCAGGAGCGCGGCATTTCCGTCTGGGCCGTCAGCCGGACCTTTTGGCGTACGGTGTTTCCGGCGGGGAGTTCCCCCGTCCGGATGCGGATAAACTGCGAACACTCTTCTCCGGAATCCGTTCTGCCGCTCCGGAGCTGGAAACCCTCCATATCGATAACATCAATCCGGGAACGATAGCCCGCCATGAGGATGCGGCACGCGATGCGCTGGCAGAGATTGTGGCAGGACATACTGCAGGAGATATCGCGGCGTTCGGCGTTGAGTCCGCAGACCCGGCGGTGATTTCGGCGAATAATCTGAAAGGGATGCCGGATATGATTTTCCGCGCTGTGGAAATCGTCAACGAGGTGAGCGGTGTTCGAAACCGCGGAATTCCGGAGCTTCTGCCGGGCCTGAATTTCATCTCCGGGCTTGCCGGGGAGACGGAGCAGACATTTGCGGAGAACCGGGCATTTCTGCAGCGGATTTTTGATGCCGGGCTTCTGGTCCGCCGCGTCAACATCCGCCAGCTGATGCCGTTTGAGGGAACGCGGGCTTACACGGATAACTGTCTTGGGAAGTTCGATAAGCAGTTCCATGCGTTTAAGGAGGATGTGCGGGCGAACTTTGATGTGCCAATGCTGGAACGTGTCTTCCCGGTAGGGACAGTTTTCGAGAAGGTGATAGTCGAGGTCTCCGGGCAGGTCTCCTTCGGCCGTCAGATGGGTACGTATCCGGTGTTAATCGGTATTCCGCAGAAGCTTCCTGTAGGGACTGTTCTCTCTGCGGCGGCAGTCTCCTATGGGGCACGCTCTCTTACGGCATTGCCGTATCCAATCCCCATCAACCGTTTAGCCCCTGCCGCGCTGAAGTGG
>JAGARL010000176.1 GCA_017622255.1 Methanocorpusculum sp. | reverse complement strand
CCACATCATCCACATCGATACCGCGGGCGGCGACATCCGTGGCGATTAAAACATCGATAGAGCCTGCTCTGAAGCGTGCCATAACACGGTCACGCTGAATCTGCTTCATATCACCGTGGAGTGCTTCGACAAAGTATCCGCGTGCCTGCATGCGGGACATTAAGTCATCAACTGTTCTCTTCGTGTTACAGAAGACGATAGCAAGCTCCGGATTGTTGATATCAAGCATGCGGCAGAGTGCTTCTAACTTGTCACGCTCGCGGACCTCGATGTAGGTCTGCTCAATCTGCGGGACGGTAAGTTCCCTGCGGGTGATTTTGACAAAGACCGGATCTTTCTGGAAGCGCTTGGTGATGTCCAGAATCGGGCCCGGCATAGTTGCGGAGAAGAGAATCGTCTGGCGTTCTGCCGGCGTCTCGCGGAAGATTGCCTCGATATCCTCACGGAATCCCATATCCAGCATCTGGTCTGCCTCATCGAGGACAAACATCGATACTTCATCCAGGTGCAGAGTTCCGCGGTTGATGTGATCGATAACTCTTCCCGGCGTTCCGATAACCACCTGAACCGGGCCGCGCAGTGCACGAAGCTGGCGGTCAATCGGCTGTCCGCCGTAGATTGGCACGACATTTAATCCGTGCTTGTATTTCATCAGACGGGAGAACTCCTCAGTCGTCTGGATTGTTAACTCTCGGGTTGGAGAGAGGACAAGTGCCTGTACATTTTTATTTTCCGGATCGAGTCTCTCGATAATCGGAATCCCAAAGGCAGCAGTTTTTCCCGTACCTGTCTGTGCCTGACCAGTAACATCGTTCCCCTCAAGAATCTGCGGTATAGCCATCAGCTGAATCGGCGTCGGCTCTTCAAATCCCATGTCGCTGATTGCCTGAAGAACATCTTCAGAAATCGCGAACTCCGCGAATGTTTTCGTTTCCTCCATGTTGTATTACTATACGTGCTTTGAGGATATAGTTTGAACGGCTTTCAACTCTCTTCAGGTGTGAGGATGCCGTCTTTTCCATGAAGCCGGAATGCTTTTTTCACCTCTGCGGCACTGACTTCCCGGATTTCAAGCGGCAGGTGCTGAATGGTCTGAGCTGATTCGAGCCGGTAGCGTTTTACCGACCGCGGATACTCTTTTGCGGCTTCCGGCTCGGGAAGTCTGCTGACTGCGGTCATGTCCTCTTTGATGACGGAAACAAACCACTGCCCGACTAAGTTCCGGTAGTAAACGCTGAGTGTCAGAACCGGGAACAGTTTCCGCTTCCCGGACTCTTCCGGGATAATCTCTCCGCTGTCGGCAAGCCTGCAGCCGAGTGCGGGATAGATTTTTTCGAGTCCTTCGTTTTCCGTGTCAGTTCCTTTTTCGTAGAGGGAGACTGCTCCGCGTTTCTCTTCGCCTGCGGTAAGATAGGTGTAGGAGTAGGGGACAAGGCCGAAGTTTTTCAACTCCTCCATGCTGTCTCCGACTGGATATGCGGCTGATACAAACGGCTGGACGGAGAATGCCGGTTCTGCTCCGACATTGGCGATTTTGTATTCGAGCCGGAGTGTTCTGGTGTGCTGTGTTTCCGACTCTTCAAAGTCGGAGAAGTTCCGGGTGAGGATTGAGGGGATGACATAGGGCTGTTTGTCGAGCAGGAACTGTTTTCGGGAATAGGTTACCTGCCGGTAGGTGTAGCCGGCATAAATGATTGTGACAACAACCAGCAGAAGCGACGCGCCAAAAGAGAGAAGATTTGCGTAATCGGTGTTTATGGTCTTTGCCCAAAGGGAAAGCGGCGTTTGTGCAAGGAAGAAGTTGTCCACAAAAATTCCTGCGGCAAATCCTGCAAATACGGCAAAGACGGTGAGTATTGTCCGGCGAAGCGCGCTCATGAATTATCATTTTTCGCGGGAAAATAAAGGACT
>JAGARL010000175.1 GCA_017622255.1 Methanocorpusculum sp. | reverse complement strand
GTCGTCTTCTTCGTAGAGCTTCCCGTACCGTCACAGTCCGGACAGCTCTCGGTGTGCATGACCTCGATTTCCTTCTGTACACCAAACACGGCGTCAGCTAAGGTAATCTGGATACGCATCAGCGTATCGTCACCCGGACGCGGACCGCTCTGTCTGCGGCCGCCTCCGCCGAAGAAATCGAAGATGTCGCCGAATCCGGAGAAGTCGGCGTTGAATCCGGCGCCTCCTGCTCCCGAATAGTTTCCTTTGGAAGCATTCGTGAAGTTGTCGTGTCCAAGCTGGTCATACTGGCGTCTCTTGGACTCATCAGATAAGACGCTGTATGCCTCGTTGATGGACTTGAACTTCTCTTCCGCGTCTGCTTCCTTGCAGACATCCGGGTGGTACTTCTTTGCGAGGTTCCGGTAGGCCTTTTTGATTTCCGTTTCCGTCGCATTGCGGGAAACGCCTAACACATCGTAATACGATTCAGAACCCATGGTATCTTCCTAAAAAGAAGGTTTAGTCCTTCTTTACTTCGTAGTCAGCATCGACAACGTTGTCATCGTTTCCGCAGGATCCGCAGTCGCCGGAGCATCCTTCACCCTGTGCTGCCTGCTGTTCTTCCTGAATCTTCTGGTACATCTTGGAGGTGACTGCAAAGACAACTTCCTGGAGTGCGTCCATCTTTGCCTTGATGTCGTCAGTGGATGCGTCTTCCTTTGCGAGGAGTTCCTTGAGTTCAGCTACTGCAGCGGAAATCTTTTCCTTGTCCTCTGCATCGACCTTGTCTGCGGTTTCCTTGTCGTTTACGAGCTTCTCTGCTGCGTAGACTGCATTGTCAGCGTTGTTTCTGAGCTCAATCTCTTCGCGCTTCTTCTTGTCCTCTTCCTCGAACTGCTTGGCGTCGTTGACCATCTTTTCGATTTCATCGTCTTTGAGGTCCTTTCTGCCGGTGATGGTCATGGACTGCTCGTGACCGGTTCCAAGGTCCTTTGCGGAGACGTGGACGATACCGTTTGCATCGATATCGAAGGTGACTTCAATCTGCGGCATTCCTCTTGGTGCCGGCGGGATTCCGGTAAGCTGGAACTTGCCTAAGCTGAAGTTGTCGCGGGCGAACTGACGCTCTCCCTGGACGACGTGAATCTCAACAGAGGTCTGGTTGTCTGCTGCAGTGGAGAAGATCTGGCTCTTTCTGGTCGGGATGGTGGTGTTTCTCTCGATGAGCTTGGTTGCGATTCCGCCGAGGGTTTCGATACCGAGGGTAAGCGGGGTAACATCGAGTAAAACGACGTCCTTTGCCTCTCCGGTTAAGACTGCACCCTGGATTGCGGCACCGAGTGCGACACACTCGTCCGGGTTGATGTTCTTGTCCGGCTCTTTGCCTAAGATCTTCTTGACTTCCTCAACAACCATTGGGACACGGGTGGAACCGCCGACGAGTAAGACGTGGTCGATGTCGGATGCGGACATGTTTGCGTCCTTTAAGACCTGGCGGACCGGCTCGACGGTCTTCTGTACGAGATCATCGATTAACTGCTCGAACTTTGCACGGGTTAAGTCGATGTCTAAGTGTTTCGGTCCGTCTGCACCTGCGGTGATGTACGGGAGGTTGATGTTTGCCTTCTGGAGGGAGGAAAGTTCGATCTTTGCCTTCTCTGCTGCATCCTTTAAACGCTGCATTGCGACCGGGTCGTTCTTTAAGTCGATTCCTTCCTTCTTCTTGAACTCGTCTGCAAGGTAGTCAATGATTCTTGCATCGAAGTCGTCTCCGCCTAAGTGGTTGTTTCCGGCAGTTGCCTTAACTTCGAAGAGACCGTCGTCAAGAGTTAAGATGGAGACATCGAATGTTCCGCCGCCAAGGTCGTAGACGAGAACGGTTACTTCGTTTTCCTTTTCAAGGCCGTATGCAAGTGCTGCTGCGGTC
>JAGARL010000174.1 GCA_017622255.1 Methanocorpusculum sp. | reverse complement strand
CTCTTTCTTTTTTTTGGGTAAGTTGTTGGACTTTGCAGGAGCGTATTTCCTACGCGAAAATCACGCGAAAGAATACGAAATAAAAAAAAAAGATTACTGCCCGGCCGCTTTCATCCGCTCATCATACGTCCGAAGCGCTCTGACCATATCCACATACCGGAACTCCGGCCAGGTCGGCACGCAGAAGCAGACCGCCGCCTCATTTCCGTTTGCAAGCCAGGGCAGGAAGTTCGATGTCCGGCGGTCGTTGGCGGTTCTGAGCACGAGGTCCACCGGCGGCATATCACCTGCCGGATACATGACCTCCGTGATTTTCTCCGGGGTGATATCGGAAAGAGCGATTTCTCCGGCATGGTATTTGGCAACAACCCGTTTTGCGGTTTCCACAATCTCATTTCTGCCGCCGTAGGCAAGCGCGAAATGGACATAATAATCGGTGAAATCTTTGGTTTTCTCTTCCACCGCCTCGATTTGCTTCAGCACATGCGGCGGAATCAGTGTCCGGTCTCCGACAACCGTAACATTGATTTTATTCTCAACAACGCGGGCATCGGTCAGCATCTGGGTGAACTTCTCCACAAACAGCTCCATCAAGCCGTTGACCTCATCCGCGTCCCGCTTAAAGTTCTCAGTCGAGAAGGCATAGAAGGTGACATGTCTGATGTCAAGCTTCTTGCCCCACTCCAGAACCCGCAGAGTCGTCTCCGCTCCGAGCTTGTGTCCCATATCCACGCTGAGTCCGTGCTCCTTTGCATACCGGCGGTTTCCATCCTGAATGATGGCAACGTGCTTTGGAATATGCGTCAGGCGCTTCAGAACAGCGTCGGCATAGAGGGTTTCTGCTGCGGAGCGAAGCCTGCTCAAAGCGGAATCACCTCAACAATCATACCGTCGTTTGGATAGCGCTCGATGATTTTGCGCTCGCCGCCGAACTTCCGCGGCAGTTTTCTCATCTGCTGCCAGTCCAGCTCAATCGTTCCATCCGGCATCTCCTCATAGTAGCTTCCCGGACGCATCAGCGAGAGAATCATCTCGAGGTCATCTAACGGGTCCATCACGCCGTACATGATAGTACCGTCGTCGGTAATCATATCGAACGGACGGGCGGAGTTTCTGGCGATGCGCTTTAAGCGTTCGCGGAGCTGAACCGAGTCCTTGAAGGTGGACGTACAGTAGTGCACCTTCGGGTGACCGTTGACCTCGCCTGCCCATTTGGTCGAACCCTTAATGGCATTGCAGAGCGGGTTAATCGGCTCAAGCTTTCTCAGACGCATCGCTTCTGCGCAGGCGTCTCCCCACTCAAGCTGGTTGATGTTGAAGAAGTCCAGAGAATCAAACAGCGGGAAGAAGTGGCGAAGTCCCTGCAGGGACGGCACCTCGATTCCCACATCGAATCCCATCCGCTTTGCCGCGGCAATCGACTTCGGATACTCCGACTCCATAATCGTCGCCCACTCCTCATGCGGCGGGTGCATGCGAATCTCGTCAACGCAGGGCTTGAGCGCCGCCAAATCCTCCTCGGTCGGGGCGCGTCCCGTATAGAGGTGGATGTGGTGGTCTTCGCCGAAGTGTTTCTTAAGGGCTGTGCAGAACTCAACAACCCGTTCGATAACAAGGAGCGGCTCGCCGCCGGTAACACCGGTTCCCAGTGCATCCATAATCTCCGCCTCTTCGATAGCCTCTTCCGGCGTTGTGACCTTCTGGTCGTTTGCGAAGATAACATCCACATCCTTTCGTTCCTCGGAAAGCGGACAGTACCAGCAGGTTCTGTCGCACAGACCGGAGATGAAGAGCACCAGCTTTGCTCCCTGATAGCAGAGCTTGCACCCTTCGGAAAGGTTTCTCGGGATTTTGTCTTTTGCCATGATTATGCCATCTGTGCGAGGCGTGCGAGGGTCTCTTCGCGGCCTAATGCCTCTAAGAACCAGCCAAGACGCGGGCCTCTGTCAGCACCGAGGAAGGCGCGGTAGACTGCGGTGAAGACATCCTTTCCGGAAACTCCGTGTGCCTCTGCTGCGTCGTAGACTGCGTTGTGGATGATGTCTGCTTTCCATTCGCCGTCCTTGATTGCGGCGGCATAGGCGGCGACTGCGGCCTTGACGTTTGCCGGCTCGTTTGCGGCAACTTCCGGCAGAGTCTCGGCGATGGCAAACTTGGCGTCTTCTGGGGCATAGCGCTCGAGCCAGATTCTTGCACGGTTTGCCTGGTCGAGGGTTGCTGTTCTGTCGGCGATTTCGTATCCGCTGCGTTCCAGCATGGAGAAGAGGTCGTCGTCGGTTCTGGCAATCTGGACTACGGTTGTCATGTGACGGAACGGAATTGCAGACTGCGGGGAGTTAATCTTGGAAAGCTCGTACTCGCGGGAGTCTCCGGCACGGGCTGCACGGTCGTACTCGTCGATTAAGCGTAAGAGTCCCATTCCCGGGTCGAAGGCGATGGTCTTGTCCGGCTTGGTCTTGGCGATTAAGAAGCGGAGAACCTCCGGCGGGACGATGTCTAACATGTCGCGGATGGTAAGGACAACACCCTTGGAGGAGTGCATCTCGCCCTTTCCTTTGAGGCTGATCCATTCGTAGGTTACCGGGACCGGCTCGTGGTAGCCGAAGATGTCGCGGGTGATGATCTTTCCGGTGTCGTAGGAACCTCCCGGCGATGCGTGGTCTTTTCCAAACGGCTCGACGGTGACGCCGTGGACTGCCCATCTCATCGGCCAGTCGACACGCCAGACGAGTTTACCCTCGCCCTTGGAGTAGTCGGAGACGCCTTCGTGTCCGCACGGGCATTTGTAGGTGACGGTGTGGTTTTCGACGTCGTGGGAGAGAATCTGGGCACGGGAAATCTGGCCGCAGTTTCCGCAGATCGGGTAGTACGGGGTCCATCCGTCTTCGAGTTTTCTGCCGGAGACTTTTTCTAAGATTTCCTTAATCTCTTCTGCGTGGATTAATGCCTGGGCAATCTGCTCGGTGAACATGCCGGAGCGGTATGCTTCGCTGGTTCTGATGACACGCGGGTGGATGTCTAATTCTTCGATTGCGGAGAGGAATGGTTCGAGGAAGTGTTCTGCGTAGCTTTTGTGTTTTCCGCACGGGCACGGGATGTCGGAGACCGGCCAGCCGATATATTTCTGGTATTCGTCGGAGAGGAAGGGGTAGACTTTACGCAGCGGGTCGAAGTCGTCTGCGATGTAGACAAGTTCAGCTTCGGTTCCGCGGGCAAGGAGCGCTTTGTAGATCATGTCTCCGGTCATGACTTCACGCATGTTTCCGAGGTGGATTGGGCCGGACGGGGTGATTCCGGTTGCCACTCTCTGCGGGGCGTCGGATGGTACCTGAGCAGCCTTGGCATCTGCCCAGTGGATTTTCTCGTGTACTTTTTCTTCCATATTGAGTTTCACCAAAAATGGATGTGTCTGTATATATGGAACTTATGGAGAGATAATACTTGGGTGGTGAGCCAAGGATGGAGGATAGATGAATTGGAAACAGTAAACGAAAATACAAAAAAGACTAACTGCAAAAGGAAGTGATGCCGGTCTTTATGGGTGGTTAACTACTCCTCCCGACCGAACATATTCCAGACTGTGTTATGAAATATACTTATGTTCTATAAGTATATAGGAATTTCCCTCATGAATGAGGTGATAAAATAATAGAGGTTTGACCCCCTATTATTTCTTTTTGAGCAGCTGATACCACAACCGGATTTCTCTGGATAAGAGAATCAAGATTGTTATTCCAGCCAACACAATCTGGAATATGTTACCACCTCCATTTAGTTTGTCCGGTTAGTTAGACCGGCATCTTATCATTCACATTTCAAATATATAAATCCCTGACCGCGCGGTACGAAAGTGCCTGTTTTTGCGAAAGTGCCCTTGGAGG
>JAGARL010000173.1 GCA_017622255.1 Methanocorpusculum sp. | reverse complement strand
TGCTCCGCACTTCATAAGAGCTCCTCCCGGAGAATGGCAATCTGTTTTTCCACAGATGCAAGGGCTTTTTCTGCCTTCTTTTTCTGGTCGTCGTCTAACTGATGGGACGGCGCAGTGATTCTAAGTATTGAACGAATATCGGTAAGGGCAAAGAGACCCTGGAATACGGCGTCTGCGGCACGCTGAGACATACCATATATGTCAGCGGCAAAAAAGAAGAAGGTGTTGGTTAGGTTATGCAGATTAGAGTGTCAGCAGGATTACTCCGGCAAATACCAGCACAGTCAGGACAAACAGCACTGCATCCGATGCGCCAAAGTGCATCTTTCGCGGGTTTTTGCCGGCAAGGCGGTATCCCCGCATGTCAATGGTAAGTCCAAGAGTGTCTGCTTTGGCAAGGGAATTCAGCATCAGCGGAAGCATAACCGGACCTAACTGTTTTACTTTTCCAAGTACCCCTCCGCCCGGATAGTATCCGCGGGAAAGCTGTGCTTCGTTAATCCGCACACCCTCACGCTGGAGTGTCGGGATGAACCGCACGGCAATCAGGAACATCAGGGCATAGTCTGCCGGAATCTTCAGGGTGTAGAGCGCGTTTACCAGATCACGCGGCTGGGTGGAGATAACAAGCATCTGGAATGCGAAGATAAGCACGGTAAACCGCAGAGCCATCTCGACGGCGAAGATGATAGCTCCCGTGGTGATGGGGAACATTCCATTCGGCAGGAGACAGAACAGCACGTCTCCGGAGGCCATCGTAAGCACGGTCAGGATGAGGAGTGCCGCCGCAAGCATCAGCAGAAGCGGAAGCTGGCGAAGGAGCGGGCGAAGCAGTCTGGAAATTCCTGCAAGGAACAGTACAAACAGCACCATCAGCGACAGAAGCAGCGGGTCGGTTGTAATAACCGCCGCAAACATCATGACAACGGCGAAGAAAATCTTCGTCAGCGGGGATAAGCGGTGGAACAGACTGTTTCCCGGGATGTACTGTAAAATGTCTTCCATCTTAGAACACCTCCTCTGCATGTCCGCTGTCCATTCTGTAGATTCTGTCAGCGTAGCGCTCTGCCATCACCGGGTTGTGGGTAACCATGAGAATGGTCTTTCCGGCATTCCGCATAGCAGTTAACACCTTCATGACCTCGAAGGATTCGCGGGCATCAAGGCCGGTTGTCGGCTCATCCATGATGATAACCTCCTGATTTGTGGCCATTACACAGGCAAGCGCCAGCTTCTGGCGTTCTCCGCGGCTTAAATGACGCGGGTTGACATGAGCCTTTCCGGAAAGGCCGACCGCCGCGAGTGCTTCTTCCGGCGTCATGCTGCCGCCGACGTTTTTAATTCCGAAGAGAATCTCCTTTTCACAGGTGCCGGCAAAGAGCATGGTATCCGGATTCTGGAAGACAAGGCCAACGGTTTTTGCAATATCTGCGACCGGCATTTCTGCGATGTCTGCTCCTTTCAGTCTGACGGCTCCGGAATCCGGACGGAGCAGACCGTTTAAGTGCTTCATCAGCGTGGTCTTTCCCGAACCGTTCTCGCCGACAATGGCGGAAATTTCGCCTTTCATAAAGGAGACTGAGACGCCGTCAAGCGCTTTTACTCCGCCGAAGGTGTGGGAGATGTTCTCTGCTTCGAGGATGACCTCCTTTGAGCTGCCTTCCCGCTCAAGCGGGATGAACAGGTTCTCATCATGTTCGTCGAACGGCTCTCCGTCATAGACAATTTTTCCTTCGCGAAGGGTAATCATGCGGGTTGCAAATCCGAGAGTTTCCGCGGTCATGTGTTCAATGAGAACAACTGCTGCACCTTTCTTTCGTAACTCTGAAAGGAGGGTGTACACCTCGCGTCTTGCCGCGGAGTCAAGTTCGGATGCTGCTTCATCCAGCACCAGAAGCGGCGTACTGCGGGAAAGAGCGGCGGCTAATGCGACCCGCTGTTTCTGTCCGCCGGAAAGGGTGTGCGGTGCTCTGTCTTTCAGATGTCCGGTTTTGGTCTCGGCATAAATTTCTGCCAGACGTTCTGCGGTCTTTTCAGAAGAAAGACCGAGTGTTTCAAGGCCGGTTAAGATTTCCTCCTCGGTTGTGGTGAAGATAAGCTGTGCATCCGCATCATCGAACACCATTCCGGCCTTCTTCGAAAGGTCGGTAACGCTTGCATACTCGTCTGCATACTTTCCGTCCACCGAAATCGAACCGGAAAGTGTTCCGCCGTAGGCGTGCGGAAGAATTCCTGCAACTGCCCGGGCAAAGGTGGTTTTTCCCGAGCCGGATGGTCCGTTTACCACCACAAACTCTCCTTTCCGGATTTTCACCGAGACGTTGGAGACTGCCGGCTTGTCTGCGGTGCTGTAGGTAAACGAGAGGTTGTCGAGGACAACGTATGCGTCGTCTGCTGCCGGAGTTTCATGTTTGCGGACTTTGGAGACTGCAGTCTTCTGCATAACAGACATTGCCGGGAAGGCGATAATCTGTGCAATGATAGTGTTTACCGCAAGAGCGGAGAGAACAATCGGCAGAAGGGCAACTGCATATGCTGCAAGACTTGCCGCAGATGCGCCGGTTGTAACAAACATTACTGCACAGACCACCGCAATAAAGGTCAGACCGGAGGCAGGAGTGGCAACAGCTGTTGCTACTGCTGGTGCGAGTTTTGTTTTATCTTTGACCAGCCGGTAGACGGCAAGACAGACCACCGCGCCGATTGGTTCGGTGATGAGGTTTCCCAGCGGGAAGACGGAGTGCGAGAAGACCGCACAGATAATTCCTGCCACCAGACCGATACCGAGCGCTTCTCTGAACGTCGGGTTGACGAGGATGATTGCTAAACAGTAGAATGCAATCGTCAGATTTGCAACGATTGCGCCAGGAACAAATAAGGAAATGTATCTGGCTATAGCTCCTGCGGCAAGAAGAATGCCGACAAGAGCGATGTCACGGGATTTCATGATATTGATGTATGAGTTATGAGTATTGTTCCCGAAGCTCGCGGCGGAGGAGTTTCCATCCGTTTACCCGCGGCAGTGCTTCGACAGATATGATTTTGCGCGGAACTTTGTATCCGGCAAGATGCTCACGGGCAAAATCCATGAGCTGGGATTCGTTGGAGCTGTCCCAGCCCTCCCGCCAGACAACAGCGGCTGCCGGAATTTCTCCGCGGTGTTCATGCGGAACACCGAATACGGCAATCTCGGCAATTCCTTCGAAGCGGATTAAGGCATCTTCTACTTCGGTCGGGTAAATCTTCCAGCCGGACATGACAATCATGTCCTTTTTGCGGTCGGTAATGCAGAGACGGTTGTCGGAATCCAGATATCCGACATCGCCGGTTAAGAACCATCCATCATCGATGAATGCGGCTTTGGTTTCCGCTTCCATATTCCAGTATCCAAGAGCTACCGCAGGACCTCTGAGGGCAATCTCTCCCGGAGTTCCAACCGGCATCT
>JAGARL010000172.1 GCA_017622255.1 Methanocorpusculum sp. | reverse complement strand
CGCCTAAGGAGCATGCGCCTTCGGCTTAGCTCCAAAGTGTCAGGACGTACTTGTAATTCAAGAAATGAGATTATTCGAATCTCCCCTCTTCCTTTTTTTACTCCCGAAGATACGCAACCAAATCGCCTTTTTTAACAGCTCTGCCCGAGTACTCAGATAAATCCCGCCCCACTGCATCGCATTTAATCATCATAAGATAAGCAACCGGCTTATCCCACTCATACTCGGTCATACTCTCATAGTTTGCAAGGCCCTTTGCAATCAGCAGTGTTGCATCAGAAACAGCAGCCGCGACCTCCGGCGGGAACGCAGCCGGATGAGTGCCAAGCAGTGCTCCGCCGCCACCGGAGTACACCGCATCCGCAACAGACGCCAGACCAATCTCCCGTGCTTCCTTTACCGTTACATCATTGAGCATCGGCGCATCCTTTACCACCACCGTTACGTGAGCTCCGGTTTTTTTCAGCTCTTCTAAAAAGAGCATGTCAAAAATAACCTCTCCGCAGTTGTCGGTAAAGAACACAACCCGCTTTGCAAGCGGCAGGAACTTCTCTGAATCATCCACCGCAAGCCCGCGGGCAAACACCTCGCGGAAATACCGGGTAAAATCCTCTGCAACATCATGCCCGGTAACCCCGTAGTCCATCGCATTTCCCAGAACCGAGGCAATAAGCGTATCATGAAGCGTATTCAAAAGCGGCTTTACCTCTGCAGCGACCGCTTTTGCCCGTTCATTATCGCGGACCTTGATATCTGCATAGAGATCCTGTTTTTTAACCTGCGCATAGCAGAACCGGTGAATCTCTCCGGCGGCAACGGCCGCTCCGGCATTTGCGGCAGCTCCCGCATCAAAGATTTCTGCACATTTTTCCACCAGCTTCTCAATCTGTTCCGCATCAGACAACACATATCCTGCCTGACTGCGGACTTTGGTCAGAAGGCAACTTCTGCATTCAGGTGCTAATTTCATAAATACTCTCCAAAAACGTCAGGGTATGGGGCCGCCGCGATTTGAACGCGAGTCAGAAGACCCCCAGTCTCCTAGGATGCCAGGCTACCCTACGGCCCCTTGCACTATAATATTTTCTGCAGCAGATATTAGGCTTTTCTATCGCCCCTATCTGAGAGAGACAGAATACAAACCGGTACAACCAGTATCTTGATACAGTTTCCTGTCAAATAGTATAGCACATGAACGCGTCCGCAAACCTCACCCCGGCATCACAGCTTTTTGCCTGGGAAATGAGCCGTGCCTCCCCTGTTCACGGAGACAGCGGACGCTGCAGAACACCGTTTGGCATCTTCGCAAAAGAAACGGCCTATATTGGGACAGTAATCGAAACGGTCACGGCCGGAGACAAAATCGTTGCACTCCGCATGAGTGACCCGACCGGAATCTGTACCGTACATCTGGACCCGAGAAATTCCGGACTGTACGAAACAGCCGCGGAACTGGACGTTCCCTCCTTTGTCTATGTGTTCGGCACAATCCAGACCAGAAATTCCGGAGTCTCAGATACTGCTGTTCTCTCTGCCGTGGTAATCAAAGCCGTGTCCCGGGATGCCAGAAACAGCTGGATTCTTTCAACCGCAAAAGACACCGCAGAGCGGCTCGCCCGATTCCCAAAAACCGAAACCGCAGAGTTCCGCTCGCTTCTGCAGAATGCCGTCTCTGCCGCAAAACCGGCGGAGAAAAAGCAGGCGATGACCGACGAAGAAGTCCTCTCGCTTATCGAATCCTGCTACGAAGGAAAGAGTGCCCCGCGGGAAAAAGTTCTCGACGCATTAAAGGAACGCGGTCTTACCAGACAGCAGGCCGCAGACATCATTGCCCGCTTAATGGAAGAGGGCGAATGCTACGCGCCAAAACCGGATATCATCAAAATCGCCTGACATGGAACCGGAATTTTATGCATCAGGGCCTGCCGTTGCTATCGAACGGCGGGAAAAGGTTCTCGCAATCGCCGACCCGCACTTTGGCGTTGAAGCCGACCTCCACCGCCACGGCCTGCATTTTGAAAGCAGAAGCGCTCTGCGTCTTGACCGGTTAATGGAGATTATCGAGGAAAGCGACCCGGATTATCTGGTGGTCTTAGGCGACCTCAAGCACATGATTCCCTATGTCACCCGTCAGGAGAAAGCCGAAATGCCGCAGATATTAAAAACAATCCGCCGCGAAACCGAGTTCCGCTTAGCTCCCGGAAACCATGACACCGGCCTGGAGCATTATCTCGAAAAAGACGAACTCCTGCCAGCTGCCGGGGCTGTTATTGACGGAACCGGATACTTCCACGGGCACATGATTCCTGACGAATCCTTATTCGGGCACTTAATCATCTGCGGCCACCACCACCCGGTGGTAAATCTCTATGATGATGTGGGCTGTGCTCTTCGCGGAACGCCGGGATACCTGCTGGCAGAGGTTGACACCTCTTCCTGGACAAAGACAGCACCAGCAACCCCTACCCGCGTTCTCTTAGTTCCCGCGTTCTATGAACTGGCCGGAGGAATGGATGTCCGCATGATTCCGGGAAATAAAATCTCCCCGATTGCCAAAGCAATCCGCCCGGAAACCGGCGAGGTGTTTCTGCGGGACGGAACCTATGTCGCCCCGTTTACCGAACTTCGCCCCGACCCGCTGGAGGTACGATGAACGCGGTTGAAGAACTCAGAAAAACCCTGCATCCAAAACTGCAGGCAGTGCTGGAAAAACGGGGATTCGATGATTTCTCCGAGATTCAGCTTCGGGCAATTCCTGAACTGATTAAAGGAACCAATGCCATTATCATCGCCCCGACCGGCAGCGGAAAAACAGAAAGTGCCCTTCTTCCGGTGTTCCACAACATGCTTTCCAAAGCCCATCCGGAAGGCTTTACCGCCCTCTACATCACCCCGCTTCGGTCACTGAACCGGGACATGATGAACCGTCTGGAATGGTGGGGCAAGGAACTCGGCATTAAAATCGCCGTCCGGCACGGAGACACCACGCAGAACGACCGGAGAAAACAGGCAACCCATCCGCCGGATTTGCTGATTACCACACCGGAAAGTATTCAGGCGATGTTCATGGGAAAGGTGCTTCGAAAACACCTTGCCGGCGTCCGCTATGTAATCGTGGATGAAATCCATGAGCTTGCCGCATCCAAACGCGGCTGTCAGTTATCCGTTGCATTAGAGCGGATTGACGAACTTGCCGGCAACTTCCAGAGAATCGGCATCTCGGCAACCGTCGGAAATCCGGAGCTTGTCGGGCAGTTCCTCTGCGGAAAACGTCCCTGCCAGGTTGTTGCGGTCCCGGTTGCAAAAACGCTTGACCTCTCCGTCCGGTTTGCCGGCGAAGGATTCGGGGAACAGGTGAAGATGATTGAGAAATGCATCGACAGCCACACCTCAACCCTGGTATTTACCAACACCCGAAGCGTTGCGGAGGCTATTGGAAATGCATTTGCGGCCCGCGAGGATATTGATGTGCATCACGGTTCTCTCTCCCGCGAGGTGCGGGTTGATGCAGAGGACCGGTTTAGAAACGGGCTTACCCGCGGCATGATTTGTACGAGTTCCATGGAACTTGGAATCGACATCGGCCAGATTGACCATGTGGTGCAGTTCAACTCTCCCCGCGAGGTCGCCCGACTGATGCAGAGAACGGGCCGCGCCGGACATCGGATTGGGGCAGCATCGAAAGGAATGATTCTTGCAACCGGCTTTGATGATATCTTAGAGTCGATGGTCGTGGTCCGTCTCGCAACAGACAACCGCCCGGAAAATGTCCGGCCGCACATGAATCCGGCAGATGTTATCGCAAACCAGATAGCAGCCCTCGCCGTTGAGCGGGGCGAGATTTCGATTGAGAACATCGAGCGGATTTTCTCCCGATGCTACTGTTTCGAAAATGCCGGAGAACTTATCCGCGATGTCATCGCCCAGATGGAGAAACACTATCTCATCCGAACCGAGAACGGTATGGTCATCACCAAAGCCCGTGCCCGCAAATATCTCTCGCTGAACCTCTCGATGATTGCGGATGAAAAGAAATGCATCATCTTTGATGTCATCTCCCGAAAGCCGGTCGGAACACTGGACGAATCCTTTGTCATCAGCTGGATTAGCCCCGGTGCAGTGTTTGTTGCCCGCGGCCAAGTATGGCGTGTTTTGGAACTGGAAGAAAACAAGGTAATGGTCGAGCCTGCCAAAAACGCGAAAGGAGAACTTCCGTCCTGGGAAGGAGAACAGATTCCGGTTCCGTTTACCGTCGCGCTGGAGGTTGGAAAACTCCGGCGGACGGAAGAGTTTT
>JAGARL010000171.1 GCA_017622255.1 Methanocorpusculum sp. | reverse complement strand
GTTCATAACGATAGTTCCCGCCTGCTTTAACTCATCAGAGAGAACACCGATGGATTCCGTTCCCATATCTAAAATCGGGCAGTCCTTCGGGACAGCGTTGACGGAGTACTCGCGGCGCTCGCCGTTTTCTTTGACTGCGACAAACTCCGGAAGCACGATTCTGTCGCCGTACTTGGCAAGAATCTCACGTGCCTTCTCAACCTCGCCGTCGTAGCCTAAGTTGTGGATAAGGTTCTTTGACGGCTCGCCGATGTCAATTCCCTGTGCGAGGTAGAAGACGTTGGCAACCACACCAATGATGACAACCTTGTCGGCTGTTCCGTTGGCGAGAACATTTCCAGCAACAGCCATGGAGTCATCAACCTTGGTACCGCCGAGAACAAAGGTGACCGGCTTTGGTGCGGAGGTAAAGACCTTGGAGAGCATGGAGACTTCTTTTTCCATTAAGAGACCGGCAACCGTCTTCATGGCATATGGAAGTCCGGTGATGGTCGGCTGGGAACGGTGTGCAGTACCGAACGCATCGTACACACAAAGGTCAGCCATGGATGCGAGTTTTCTTACCAAGTGCGTTTTTGCACCGTCCTCCGGCTTCATGGTGAGGTTTTCCTCGCTGGAGAAGCGGACATTCTCTAAGAGGATAACATCTCCCGGGTGAGATTCGCGGACAGCCTTCTTTGCGCAGGAACCGAAGATATCATCAACCTGCGTGACCGGCATGCCGAGCAGGCGCTCTAAGCGTTCTGCGTGTGCCTGCAGAGTGGTGAAGTCCTTCTTTCCCGGTCTGCTCTGGTGGGCAAGAACAACGACGCGGGCATCCTCTAATGCCTGGATGGTCGGGATGTGTTCACGGAAGCGTTTGTCGTCTAAAATGGTATTTGAGGATGGGTCGATTGGGGAGTTAAAATCCACACGGAGAAGGATGGTCTTTCCGCGGGTTTCGACATCCTGGAGTGTCCCGAAGTTCATATAATGTAGATAGGAGTTCTAAGGTATTAAACGGAGTGGATACTATGCGGGAAAATAGATTGGCGGGGATGATTTTGGAAATATTAATCCGCCACTAACTCGCGGCGTTCCTTCTGATAAATCTCCCCGTCCTTGGCAATCCAGAGTTCCGCGGAAGCAACCGCTTCCTCCAAAAGCGCCTCCAAATCCATCCGCCCCTCTTCCGAACAAATCTTCTCGGAATCAGACCGGGTTGCCGGCTTTTTCGGGACGGCGTGACAAGTCGTATCTCCCGGAGACTCGTGGTAGGTTCCAATCTTTCTTGCGATTCCCACAATCTCTTCCTTGTCATAGGTCAGAAGCGGGCGAAGAATTGGCGTCTCCACCGATGCGGTAATCACCTTCATGTTCTGCAGAGTCTGGGATGCCACCTGCCCTAAGTTTTCGCCGGAGACAATTCCTTCAAGACGGTTGTTTGCCGCGATTTTGTCTGCGACCCGCATCATAAAACGCTTGCAGAAAAGGCACGTATAGTGCGTATCGCAGGAAGCATAAACCGCATCCAGGAACTTTTCCACCGGAACAACCCAGAGCGGAAACGCTCTTCCGGGAGACCAGGTGGAAAGAATCCGGGCATTGTCCAGTGCTAAGCCGCGGGTAGCAGGTCCTGCCCAGCGTCCGGCATCCGCAAACACGCCGGAGAGCACAACGCCTCTTCGCATCATAAGCCATGCGGCAACCGGGGAATCGATGCCCGCGGAAAGCAGAACCGCAGAACGTCCTGCAGTTCCAAGCGGCAGTCCGCCCTGCGCCGGAATACGGTCATCATAAACGATGCCGCCGTACTCGCGTGCCTCCACGAAAATCTCATACTCCGGATTGTCCAGGTCAACCACAAATCCCGGAATCTCATTCCATACAGCATCCGCAACAGCCGCCGCAAGCTGCTGGCTGGTAAATCCTTTGACAAACTGCCGCTTGGCGCGGACGGCAAAGCGCATCCCGGGCTTCAGCTTCTCCTTTGCGAGAGCGACCGCCGCCTGGCCAATCTCTTCCGGCGTGTTTCCGCAGGTGGTACAGATGGACACATCAACAATGCCGAAAACGCGGGAGACGGACGCGGCAATCTGTTCCGCATCGCCGTGGATTAACACGCGGCCGCGGAACTCCTCAATCTCATAGGTAAGCCCTGCCGCATCGAGTGCCGCACGGACGTTTCTGAGAAGCGTCTTCATAAACTGCTTCTTCACCGGCTCGGACTTCAGCCAGAGTTCGCCGATTCTCAGCATTACTGTTCGTTTTTCCATCATGCACCTGCTGTATAGTCCCGGTACGAGACCTCTTCTATTCCTAATTGTTTGAGTTTCTGTTCGTATATCTTTGCTGTTTCCCGAACTGCGGGAAGGGTTTCAACAACGGCACGCGTTCCGTCAAAGCGGACGCGAAGAATGCCGGACACCCCGCCGTTCCGCAGAATCGTCTCTGCGGCATCCACGGTCGAAAGAAGCTCTTCTGTCAGGGGAGTTCCCTGCGGAATCCGGGTTGCAAGGCACGCAGACGGCGGAACCGCTTCGATTCCAAGCTCATTGGCCCACCGGAGAATATCCGCTTTGCCTGCTCCGGCGCGGGCAAACGGGCTGATGATTCCAAGCTCCTGCAAAGCACGAATGCCCGGACGGTTGCCGGCCGCAAGATCATCTGCGTGTGTTCCGTCAAAAACCGCTTCCAGAGAAAGACGCTCTGCTAAGGAAAGCATCTCCTGCATGATGATTCTCTTGCAGAGATAACAGCGCTCCGGCGGGTTCTGCCGGATGTCCGCATCTGCGAGAATGCTGATGCGGATAGGATGCCAGGGAACGGCAAAGCGTTTTGCAAGCGCTTCTGCCGCTGTAACCTCCCGTCCAGGTGTAAACTCAGAGATAACCGTTGCTGCGTGCAGGGTAATCCCTGCCGCTTTTGCCTTCGCCAGAAGGACTGCACTGTCAACCCCGCCGGAAAGCGCAATCAGCGCCGAGCGTTCGGGAAAGTTATTCATCGCAGAGCTGCCTCATCTTGCGCACGGCATGCGAAGAGCGGGCAAAGTAGGCAGAGAGCGAAAAGGCGAACTCCTCGGACCAGATGTCCTCGCCGACAAGGACATCGTATCCTTCCTCCATCGAGAGGCGGACGTGTTTACCCAGCGCTCCGGAGAAAATCTTCTTCCGGTCCACTAAGAGGGAGACCGCGGTGATGTACTTTCGCGGAACTTCCGTGTAGTACCGGTCCTCAGAAATCCAAGGACCGGCAAACTCCTCCTGATGCAGGTACTTGGCAACGAACTTGTCCGCGTTTGGATGATTCCAGACCGGCGGGCCTTCGCGGACGATGATGTTCGGGAGTTCTGCAACCAGCAGTTCGAAGATGAGAATCGAGTGTTCCGGCCCCATGAAAACCTCTGCACGGTGTACCTGAAACTCCTCTTTAATCAGCATGGCGCGGATGGTCTCCATGGTTTTCCGAAGCTGTGGGACAACCGTATCTGCGACATACTCTGGCGTCTTGAAGGAGAGTGCGAAGAGTGCGGTTTTTCTCCGCTCCAGAACCGCGGAGAACTCGGATTTCGAGATAGAGGTTGGTGCATCCGGAATGAAGTAACAGCTTCCCGGCTTTTCGCAGTAGTCACGGGCAAGTTCGATGAACTCCGAAAACCGCGTCGGCGTCAGCGCGGCTGCAACATTTCGGCTCTTGTCTGTCGGGTCGATGACGATTAACGGCTCGGTGAAGAGGGCACGAACCGATTTGCGGTCAGGATAGTATCCTTCGATATCAATTACTTCTCCGTAGCGGAATTTGGATGCCGCCTCCATGAACTGTGTAAATCCGCCGTAATGGAGGATAAGCAGTTCGCAGAGATAGCCGGAGAAGCCGCCGGTCATGTGATCCGAGCCGTACACGCCGCCTCCTTTGCAGAACTGCTTTAAGAGAAGGACGTCTTCGCGTAAGGGTGCAATTTTATCGATGAGGTATCGGGTGTGGAAGGGGGTCCGGTCAACGGCGCACTTCATCTCTGCGGTGGAGGATACATGGTAACAGGGGACGAGGTCAACGTCATATCCTTCGATTACGGCATTTAAGTACGGGTGCTCCGCATATTTTTCCTCAGAGGTTCCGCCGAACTTTTCCACAACGGCGTATGCGGCAGCAAGTCCTTTCTCCTGCAGTTCCTCGCGGGAGAGTTCCGGGGAGAACAGCATGAAGATATCAATGTCCTTGTCTCCTTTTACCCAGGTGCCGCGGGCAACGGACCCTGTCATCATCGCGGGAACGCCGGCAACCTCAAAGACGGCGTCGATGAGTTTCTTTCCCATCTGATGTGATTCTTCCCGTTCGGCATCGTTTGGAAGAATGCGGGAGAGGACAGCGGTTTCATATTCGTTTCTCATGTGTTCACCCGATATATGATTATGTATTGGTTTTGCTGGTGAATAAGGCTTATTTGTATCACATTCCAAAGCTTTATTCCTGACCTGCTCTAAATTATAAATTATGAATACTCAAGACTGTATTGCAAACGCATTTGCCGGCGAGTCCCAGGCAAACCGCAAGTACAAATCCTTTGCAGAAGCAGCCGCTGATGAGGGATACGACCAGGTCGCAAAGCTCTTCCGTGCAACCTCCGCAGCTGAGGAAATCCACGCAAGAAGACTGCTTCGTGTCGGCGGATACATTGGAACCACTGTCGCAAACCTTGAGGCAGGACGCGAGGGTGAACTCTACGAGACCAATGAGATGTACCCGGAGTTCATCACCGTTGCAGAGGCAGAAGGCAGACAGGATGCATTAATCACCTTCGAGCACGCAAAGCAGGCAGAAGCAGTCCACGCTGACCTTTACCAGAAGGCACTCGATGCAGTCAAGGCAGGCAAGGACTTCGATGTTAAGACCATCTACCTCTGCCCGGTCTGCGGAAATGTTGAACTCAACCACACTTCCGACCGCTGCCCAATCTGCGGTATTCCGGGAGCATCCTTCAAGGTTGTTGAGTAAAACAGCCTTTCAATCTTTTTTCCTTGTTTTGTAAATATTAGAATCGCAGGAATATTTTTCCTAAAAAAAGAGGTATTTATGCGGTAACGCGTTTTACCACGTTTGCCACATGTTTTCCAAAGAGCTCTGCCTGGGCGAAGTCCGCTTCGGTTAATTTGCCGTCTGCGGCAAGTCCGTAGTGTCCGCCGTT
>JAGARL010000170.1 GCA_017622255.1 Methanocorpusculum sp. | reverse complement strand
CGGTGTCCGTGGAGGCGGGAACATTTTCCTTCGTAGTGCATCAGGCGGTGGGATGCGTCAAAGTGGGTTTCCTTGTAGATGCGAAGAACCATATTGTTATATTGTCCGCAGGGGTTGATAATACCTCTGGGTGGGGATGGGTTTTCAGCGTATTCTCATTTGATTTTCAGATGCTGATTCAGCGCTGCAAGAGTTCCCGCAAGCGAACCGTCTCCGACAACATCCGGATTTACGCCTTTGTTCCGCATGGCTTCTGCGGTCATTTCTCCTACGGCAATCAGCAGTTTTCCTTCATGTCCGGAAAGCACTGCGTCGGTAAATGACCGTGCGCTCGTAAACAGCACTGCATCCGCATTGCTGACATCCCAGACATCTCCTCCTGCCTGCAGGGCATAACAGCGGAACTCGAAAGGAACTGCGCCTGCCGCTGTTATTTCGTCGATGAGTGCTTTATTCTCCACTGCTGCCCGCGGGATGCCGATGCGTTTTCCTGCAATCCAGTCCTGCAGGTACGGAACAAACGCTTTCGAGGTAAACTGCGGCAAAACCTCTGCTTCATGACCGTATCGAAAGAGAATCTCTGCGGTTTTCGGCCCTACTGCGATAACTCTGCAGATGCCTCTTTGCATCTTCGGCGCGGCTTTTTCTGCCGGATAGGCGCTGGTGAAAAACACCGCATCGAAGAGTCCGCTGTTGTATGCGGAAAGGAATGCTGCAATTTCTTTGATGTCCAAAACTGCGGCAAGCGGGGAGATGATGCAGGATTCATGTCCGAAGGATGCGCACATCTCTGCATCCTGACATCCTTTCTCTGCCAGGCGGGTTATTGCGATTTTCATCGCCTGACTCCTGCGGCAAATGCGTCTGCAAATGCTTTTCCAAAGTAGATGTGCGTATATCCGGCAAGGGTGTTTCCGCAGACCAGCCCGTCTTTTCCGCCGGCGATTCCTTTTCCGCGGGAGAGCAGGAAGTCAAACCGTGCATCCCGGTCAGCCTCGCAGATGGAGTAGTGGAACTCATGTCCGCGAAATGCCGTGCCGTTTGCAAGATAGGAGCTGCCGCAGGTTTTTCCGATACTGTATCCGAGTGCGGCAAACCGCTTCTGCATCAGGGAGTCTGCATCAAGAACTCCTGCCATACGGTATGTTTTTCCTGCAGAATCGGTGACGGTGCGAGAGAGCCACATCAACCCGCCGCATTCGCCGAATATCGGAGTTCCGCTGTCTGCGGCTTTTTTCAGACCGGAGGTGCAGGGGGATGATTCGAGACGCTTTGCATGCAGTTCGGGATATCCTCCGCAGAAGTAGTATGCATCTGCTTTCGGCAGGGTGTCTTCAAGCGGTGAGAAGAATACAATCTCTGCTCCTGCATTCCGCAGGGCGGTGAAGTTGTCCGCATAGGAAAAGCAGAAGGCAGAGTCAGATGCTGCAGCAAGGGTAAATGCCGGTTCTTTTTCTTCTGCATCCGCGGCCGCTGAAACAGCCGGTGCTGCAGAAGCCGCTTTGAGAATTTCGTCCAGAAGACAGGTCTCCTCGATGAGTTCTGCAGTCTGTTTCAGGCGGGAATCCTCTTCTGCCAGAAGCAGACCTAAGTGTCTGCTTTCTACTGCGAGTGCTTCGGTTCGCGGAATCCATCCGAGAACCGGAATCGGCAGGGCGGAACAGACCATGCTTCTGTGCCGCTCGCTTCCTCCTTTGGTGAGAACTGCGCCGGCAAACCGCAGGCTTTTGTCAAATCCGGTATATCCGCTGACCAGAGCGCCGCAGCTCCTAGACATTCCTTTTACATCCGCGACCAGAATAATCGGCGCATCCAGAATTCTTGCTACATGCGCAGTGCTCGATTCGTCTCCGCCGTCTACTCCGTCGTAGAGTCCCATGACTCCTTCGATGACTGCGATATCTGCGCCCTTCGTCGCGGAGACAAATGTCTTTCTGACATTTTCCTCCGTCATCATAAACGGGTCAAGATTGCGTGACTCGCGTCCGCATACCTGTGTGTGGTGTGTCGGATCGATGAAATCCGGTCCTACTTTGAACGGCTGAACAACCAGTCCGCGTTTTCTCAAAGCCGCCATGATGCCGACGGCAGCGGTGGTCTTTCCGCATCCGCTGTGGGTTCCCGCAATGACTATTTTTGGAACTGATGAGGTCTGCATTTCTCTGTAGGAATATTATCCTTAAATAGTTATAAATTGAATTATCTAATAATTAATTTAGTTGCCTTTCAGAATCTGACAGGCTCTTCGATGCGGTATGAACAGAAAAAACCAGAAAACAATCTTCAGTGAGGATGTCCTGGATGATGTGGCATCAGCAAGTCCGCTCTGCAGTGTTCCTGCCGGACTGAAACTCTTTCTCTGTCTTGCGGCGACAATAATTGCGGTTGCTTCTCCGGAGATATGGGTGCCGCTGTTTGTCGGTCTGACCATGATTTTTGCAAGCCTTGTTCTGGCAAAAGTTCCGCTCCGCCTCTATCTTTCGCTTCTGACAATTCCTCTGGCTTTCGGTCTTTCCGGAGCAGTTATTCTGCTCTTCTTTACCGGCGGCGGCGAAACGCTGGTGAGTTTCTTTTCGTTTTGGGTATATGATATCCAGATAACGACTGCGTCTCTTCACCTCTCGCTTCTGGTCTTTGCCAGAACACTCGGCGGTATGTGTTCTCTCTACTTCCTTGCAGTGACAACGCCTATGACGTCGCTTTTTGCGGTTTTCCGGAAACTGCACATCCCGCAGGAGTTTATTGACCTTACCATGCTCATCTACCGCTACATCTTCGTCTTCATCGGAGAGGCTGTCAGCATCCACAACGCACAGGTTCTCCGCGGCGGTTATCAGACCTGGCGCAAGGGAATTTCCGCGTTTTCCATGCTTGTTTCCATGCTCTTTATCAAGACATGGGAGCGCGGTGATGAGATTTTCCTCTCCATGAACTCCCGGTGTTATGACGGATGTATGGCGCTTCCCGAGGAGCAAACCAAAGCTCCGGTGAAATGTTATGCCGCGGCATTTTCCTATCTGGGAATTCTTCTGATTCTGCTTGCTCTTGAGGTGATTTTATGAGTGAAATTCTGCAATTCGATTCTCTTACCTTCTCCTATCCGGGACGCCCAACGTCTCTGGATTCTCTTTCCTTTACCATAGAACGCGGGAAAAAAGTCGCGGTTGTCGGCCCGAACGGTGCCGGAAAAACCACGCTTCTTCTGATGTGCAACGGAACACTTATCCCGGATTCCGGTTCTGTGCTCTTAAATGGAGAGCCGGTTTCTTATGACAAGGCAGGACTTCGCAGTCTTCGAACCAAAGTCGGTCTGGTTTTCCAGAACTCTGATTCGCAGGTCTTTGCGCCGTCGGTTTATGCGGACGTTGCGTTTGGTCCGCTCAATCTCCACCTGCCGCAGGAGGAGATTCAAGAAAGAGTATCTGACGCGATTTTTGCCGTCGGTCTTTCGGGATACGAAAAACGTGTGCCGCATCATCTCTCCGGAGGGGAGCGGAAACGCGTTGCTATAGGTCAGTTTATTATTCTTCGCGTTGATGAAGAAGGCGAAAGAATTCCCCTTACCGTAGCAGGTTATTCGCGTG
>JAGARL010000169.1 GCA_017622255.1 Methanocorpusculum sp. | reverse complement strand
ATACCGGATGTCGAGATGATAACGCACGGGTCCTTGGAGAAGATAACCTCCTGACGCTTCTCGTAGGAGTCGACCTGCTCGAAGCATTCCGCAAGGAACGGGTTGTAGTTGTCGCGGAAGATCTGGTTTCTGAGGTCGTTGTTTAAGTACTCCGGGTATGCGGTGTGCATAGCCGTTGCTTCCTTAATCATTCCGTCGAGGTAAATCTTGCATGCCGGAAGCTTCTTGTTTCTGATGCCTTCCTCTAAGGCAAGCATAAGCTCCTGGGAACGTCCGACAGCGAATGCCGGAATTAAGACCTTGCCGCCGCGGGATAAGGTGTTGCTGATAACCTCGCAGAGGTGGGCTTCTGCATCAGCTCTGGATGGGGAGAAGTCCTCGGAGCCTCCGTAGGTGGACTCCATTACGAGTGCTTCAAGACGCGGGAACTGCGAGACTGCCGGGTTGAACAGTCTGCTCTTTGCGTAGTATAAGTCTCCGGTAAAGGCGATATTGTAGAGACCGTTTCCGACGTTGAAGTGGGCAATGGCAGAACCTAAGATGTGTCCTGCGTTGTGGAGGGTGAGCTTTAAGTCCGGGGCGATGTCCGTGACATCTCCGTATCCTAAGGTGATGGTGTGCTTGACAAACTCGCGGACCTCGTTGGAGGAGTACGGCGGGGCCTTGTCTTCCTTGTTGTTGACATCCAGATAGTCAAGCTGGAGCATGGCTGCCAGGTCGCGGGTTGCAGGCGTGGTATAGACCGGTCCGTCGTATCCGTAGCGGTAGAGGAGCGGAATGTATGCGGAGTGGTCTAAGTGTGCGTGGGTCAGCACGACTGCATCAAGGGTAGAGAACGGATAAATTTCCGGTACGTGAAGGTACGGGGAGGAGGCGGCGCCGGTTGCTCCCGGGGACTCTCCGCAGTCGATTAAGACTTTGCTCTGCGGAGTGGTTAAGAGGAATGCGGCACGTCCAACCTGACGGCAGCAGCCGAGAGTGGTTACTCTGAGCCACTGGTCGCGGTCGCGTCCGGTGTATAAGGAGTCGCGGTGGATTCTTCTGCCGCATCTTCTGAGGAACTCCTTTCTCTCGTCGCGTGCTTCGCGGAGGTACTGTCTGACCTGTTTGATGGTCATGGACGGGATTGGCGGAGTTCTGACAACTCTCGGCGTCCATCCGGTCTTCATCGTGATGTCGCGAAGGGTTGCGCCGTTTTTTCCGATGACAACTCCCGGCTTTTCTGCCTCGATTAACATCTCTCCGGTGTCGGTATCGAAGAAGATGTCGGTGATGCCTGCTCCTTCCGGTACGACCTTTTTGACCATATCATAGGCGACCTCGGTGTCTCCTAAGATATTCGGGCGTACCACGATACGCTTTCGTAAGTCGCGTGCGAGTGTTTTGATTAAATCCTGTTCGGCTGCGAACTTCTCCGGATTGTCGGTGTAGATAACCATCTCCGGTCCTTCGAATTCGACGTCGGTTACTTCAACGCCGCGCGGGACTTTTTTGTTGATAGTTTCTTTGAGTTCTTTCAGTCTGTCTTCAACCTGCATAAAAATCGTTCCAAAAAAGATTAGGCATGGGCCGGCTGTAGGTAGCCGGATATGGTATCCTCATCTATATATTCAAATTTGTCTTTGGTGATAACTGCCACATTGTAGCCTTCACCGGATGCTGCGTCACGGCGCATGGCTGCGCGCAGTGCGTGGACTGCTAAGCGGACTGCTTCGTCTTTTGTCATGTTCGGGACGAAGCGGTCTTCTAATACACCGTATGCGGTAAAGGAGCCGGAGCCGGTGGAGACGAAGTTCTCTTCGAGAGTTGCGCCTCCTGCGGCATCAACGGAGTAGAGGGAGGAACCGTTTGCATCAACGCCGCCGACAACGAGCTGTACGCTGTACGGGGTGAAGCGGTTGTCGTTTAAGTAGTTGGAGAGAACGGTCGCGACAGCGCCGACGCTGATTGGGTATCCGCGGCGGAGTTCATAGAGAGAGGACTCTACGTTGATGATGCGGATGAGACGCTGTGCATCTCCGACGGTTCCGGCGATGGTCATTCCGATATTGCGGGAGATGGAATGGACTTTCTTCGCTTTTTTGCTGGCGATTAAGTTACCCATGGTTGCCCGACGCTCAGTGGCAAGGACAACTCCGTTGTCAAATGCAATACCTACTGTGGTAGTTCCCGTTTTTACGTCATTTACCTGTGTCATGAGAAACCTCAAGAAGGATACGCTAAGAAATGTGGTTTGCAAAACCTGTTCAAACGAACTGATAAAAGCGCTGATTATTTATTCAGCACGGCAGGAGATAAACCTATCTGTATGGGAAAAAGCGGGGTTAGGTTCTCTGGAAGACCAGAGTCATGAGTCCGCTTTCGTCTTCAGTCGGGGTATTTACGAGTGTATAACCGGCGGATTCTGCTTTGCGTCTGAGTTCGAAGATTTCGTCGCTGTCGGTGACAGTGGTAATTATTGTGGAAACTGCCTCTCTGAGGGCTGGTTCGTTGTCCAGAATATCTTCACAGACGCCTTTTGCATCGACAATTAATGTGATGTTTGTTTTGTCCACGAAGGTTGAGTCGCGGATAATCTGGGAAAGCGTTAAGGACTGTACGGTAACAGTTTCGTCGGTGTACGCGGCAGCGGCGGCGGTGTCTACGATGTTTCGGGATACGACGTATGGTATGAATGCTGTGTCATAGTTTATCGCGCCCTGTACGAAGCGGGTTCCCAGGTTGTTCTTTTTCTTTGTTTCCCGCAGGAGTTCGGTATAGTACGGGTTTGGTTCTAAGGCGATGTGTTCGGTTTTGATGAAGAGCCGGTCGTTTACGTATGCGGAGACTGCACCAATTCCCGCCCCTATCTCGATTACCGGATTTTCCCGCGGCAGGTATTCGTCGAGTGCGTCGAAGAGGCTGGTTTCGTATCCGTTCGGGTTTACCAGCAGGGAGATGATAAGGGACGACGGGACGTATTCGGGGTTTACCGCGATTATGTTTTCGCGGACCATGACCTCATGCGGCAGGGGGTTTAGGGTGCTGATGCATCCTGCACTCAGGATGGTGAGGATAAGAAGCCCTGCTGTTATGACTGCGAGGACACGCCGGCGGTTTTTGTTCATGGTTAATCTATACTCACTTATTGTTTAGGTATTTTTCCTCATGCGGTTTGGGTATGGGGGAGTTTTCCTGTTGTTGGTGAGGGGTGGTTCTGGTTCATTTTGCGCGTGTCTGGTGCGCTGTTTTGGAAAAGAGGCTGTGTGTTAGGAGATTGCGGATTGGTAGAAATCCTAATGCAGTAGGATATATGACTTCGTGTGTATTAATCGTATTGCTAATTTGTCACCAAAATATCGCTTAAAGGGGTTGTTTCTGTTGATACTTGACACCTTGAATTAAAAACGCTGATTACGCCGATGCGGGCTTTCAGCCCGCGCAACGCGTCGCTGTCGCTCGTAAACTCGCGACCTGCTGTCGCAGCCGCTTTGGCGTTGCTTTTTTAAAAACAACCTATTTAAACAACCATGTGATTTTTCAGAGGCAGCTTCAAAGCGGCTGCGACAGCAGATTTCGCCGCAGGCGAAACAGCGACGAGCTGCGCGAGCGTTAGCTCGCATCAGCGTAATCAGCGTGTATTTCAAAATGATGTGTGAGAGACAAATTATCAATAATTGTTAATAGGTCCGAAAAATCTATTCTTGTAAGATGTCTCTCACAGTCTCAACTAATTCTCATTCAAACTGATTTATCCAAGTTAATTCAGTAAATAAACTTAATTTCCAAACAGATCTCGTATCTCTCACAAATCCTACTGCATAAGGATTTTCATCCAGTCACTAACTCATACCGCGCGGTTTGGATAGTGCCTGTTTCGTTGAAATATCTTTATGCAGAGGTATAAAATGAAGAAGAAATTCGCAATTTTACTTGCACTCTTCCTGATTGCTGTGGTGTGCAGTGCGGGTTGTATCGATCCAGAGGATCCGGTTGATCCAATCGACCCTGTTGACCCGGTGGATCCGGTAGACCCAATCACTCCAGTCGATCCGGTTGACCCGGTGGTCCCGACGGAAGAGTACTCTGTTATGTTCATGCTGAACTATGGTGACGCAGGAGCATATACCGCAGAAACAGTCAAGGCAGGAGAAACAGTCTCCAAGCCGGCAACTCCAACCCGCAGCGGCTACACCTTTAAGGGATGGTTCACTGCAGCAGAAGGCGGAGCTGCATATGATTTCACGCAGCCGGTAAATGCTGACGTTACTCTGTACGCACAGTGGAAGAAGAAGAGCAGCAGTTCTTCTGGCGGAAGCAGTGCTCCGAGTACTCCAACCACTCCAGATACATCATGTAGTCATAACTGGGGAGTTGGAGATGGATGGGTAGAAGTAAATCCGGCAACCTGCACCGCACCTGGTCTGAAAGAGCGTGTATGTACTCTCTGTTCTGAATCTGAAACCCAGGAAATCCCCAAACTCAATCATAATATGGGTGCAGAAGTTGTTCTTGTCCCAGCAACCTGTGTTGAAGCAGGAACTAACGTCTCTGTATGTGACTACGGCTGTGGTGAAACAAAGACTATTCCTGTAGTAGCACTTGGGCACAAAGATAGTGATACTGATTCTGATACCCTCTGTGACCTCTGTGGATCAGACCTTGCAGAACCTGATGAAGGAGATTTACATGAACACATCTATGTTCTTCAGTCTGTCGAAGGAAACGTAGGTACACTGGAGTGTAATTGTGGTGATACAAAAACTGAGACTTACGTTGCTCAGGTAGCTGGAAAGTATTACACAAACCTTGCATGGGCAATTGACAATGCAAGCGTTGAGAATGTACTTGTACTCCTTGAAGATGCAAACAGTGAAATCCCTAAGAAAGTTGCTATCAACCTGAACGGAAAGAATGCCACTTTCACCTATGACAACATCAACAATGTTACTATCCTCTCTCCAAAGGGTGAGGGAACATTAGAGGTAACTGCAAATGGAAAGACTGTTGTCTTTGGTGAGAAAGTTGTTGCTGATAACCTGCTTCCGGTTGCTGTGGCATACACTAAGACAGGTGCCACCTATTCTGAAGTTGATGTTTACTCTGCAGAAGGTTTAGTCTGGGCTGGTGAAACTGATCTTAGAACCAATGAGGCAGATAAGGGGACTATCAATATCATGACTAATCTTGATATGACAGGTCTGGCCTACTATCCTATAAACAACATGTTTATTACGATTGATGGAAACGGAAATACTATCTCTAATCTTGATTGCTTAAATGATGATTATTCTGGTAAATCTGGTTTCTTAGGGTATGGTGGTGCATGTACTATCAAAGACCTGACTCTTCATAATGTAAAAGCAACTGGAACTCAGGTTGGTGCTTTTGCAGGAGGTGCTGAGGCATTAAAACTTGAGAATTGTAAACTTTCTGGACATGTTGAACTCACTTGGGAACAGAACCCTGCTGATGCATCTTATCAGGAAGAATACAGTGGAATTGGTACAGTTGCAGGTATTAGTGTAGGAATTACTCTTTCAAGTGTTGATATCTCTACTGCTGAGATTATTATTGATATGCGAGGGATGGATACATTAGCAGTTAAGGCTTCTTCCTTCCCAATCGTAGGCTATCTTCCAGAAACCAAATACAGTAGTCCTGACATCACTGGTGTTAATCAGAACGGTGCAAAGATAACTATCCTCTACGATGGACTCACACAGACTGAGGATGAGGGGGGTAATGATCTCTTCACCGTCTCCTCGGGTGATGGCCTTGCAACTCTGATGGATATGGTTGGTCTTGCAGGTGTTGGCGATCAGGGTGTCGTCTTTGAGAAAGCTGCAAAGATTGACATGAGTAAGCATGATTGGACCCCAATCAAGGTCGACGGGTATCATGGTGCTGACATTATGACCTTCGAAGGAAACGGGGCAACCATCACTGGTTTAACTGCTCCACTGTTTGCTGGAGGATTTGCAGGAGGTTCAGGTATTGTCATCAAGGATCTAACGATTGCAGATTCTGAGATTACTAGTGCCAACAGTCAGGGAATTGGTGCATTTGTTGAATGTGCTGATTCAATGGATGAAATCACTCTCATAAACTGTCACTTACTTAACTCAAAGATTATTATCAATGGTGAGTCACGTGTTGGTGGTTTAGTTGGTTGGACTGCAGGTTACAATAAACAGAATGATGGTCCAGTTGATTCCTATATTACTCTCGAAGACTGTTCGGTAATAGGATGTGAATTGAAAGCTGAAGGTTCAGTCGGAGGACTTATTGGTCATGCTGGAGCAAATGCAGCTACATTTACCACTATTACCAACTGTATTGTAAAAGATAATACTCTTACTTCAACAGATAGTGGATGGAGAGTTGGTGTTGTTGTTGGTACTGCCAATAATGGTCAAGTAAAGATTGAAAAAATCACATCTGAAAATAATGTCCTAACTCAGGGTGACGAGTCCGCTCCAGAAGGTCAGAGCAATCTTTATGGAAGATTTGTACCTGCAGGAACTGGTACTCTGGTGATTGATGGTGTTGGTATCATCATTGGAGGTATTACCTATACCATGAATGAAGATGGTACCAAGACCTATACCACTTCTGAGACTACTGAATTATCAGATCTCGCTGCCATGACTAAGGAAGTCGAAGCTGGAGATACTATCATTCTTAACGCTGATGTCTCTGGTGATGCTGCTACCACTGCTCCATATGGAAATAAGTATGGTGTTAAACTTGATGGCGGTATCCTTGATGGAAATGGAAATGAACTTTCTATTGAGTGTTATGGTGATGACTATGGAATCATGACCTCTGGTGGAATCATCAAAAATCTGAAAATTGAAGATGGTTGCCGTGCTGTTATGATTATGTATCCAACAGAGAATGTTATTCTGGATAATGTCAACATTGGTGGTGATGGTGTGTTATATCCGATCAACACTGGTGAGGAGGGATCTAATCCTGTTAAGTTAATTGTTACCAATTCAGTACTTGCGGGGTGGACAAGCTATGGTGATGGTGTAATATCCTCTGCTAGTTTCACTAATGTAACATTCAAGCAGGGAACTTATTACAACAACATCTATGGACGTGTCCTGAAACCATATGCAAACACTATCTTAACTGACTGTAAATTTATGGAACATATGAATCTCGATTTAAGTGCACTAGTTACTGGTAACACAGTCACTATCAAGAATTGTACCGTGAATGGTCAAGAAGTAAACGCTGGAGTATTCACTATTCCAAGTTCAGATGCAGAGTATGATACAGCGTTATTCACTGTTGATCTCCCATCTTGGGCAGTGACTATAAATGATTGTATAATCTTCGAGTAAAGATTAGTCACGAGCAGCAAACAACCCAAAAAAGAACAAGAATATCACATTCTTCGTTCTTTTTCACAAGTACTTCATCTATGAAGCACGCGGACGGACAGTATCTGATGCATTCTTTGTTCATTTATCTAACTCCACATAAGCGAGGTTTCATTTCTCCTCGAGACTCCAAAGAAATGAAACCGCAAAAGACAACTGCCGGCTGCAAAACGGCAGACTCCTTTCAATTCATGAATTTAACAAGATAGAAGAGATTGCAAAATCCTCGCACAAGAGGAAATCTAACTGCATCAGATACCCGCAAACCGGATAGGCGTCTCCTCTAATCCTCCGCTTTTTTCAAACACCCATTCCATAGATAACTCTCCCTCAGCAAATATCCCTCACCTGCCGCAACTACTTATTAAATCTGCACAGCCAATACATATACTACCAAAGGACAGAAGTATCATGAGTAAAACCGTTGAAATCCTCTTCTCCGGCAGAGTACAGAAAGTCGGATTCCGTGCCTGCATCAAAAAAACCGCTGACAGCGTTGGTCTTTGCGGAGAGGTGGAAAATCTCGCAGACGGCAGAGTCCGTGCTCTGGTAACCGGCGAAGAACCACTCATCGAAAAGTTCCTCTCGCTTACCTACTCCTGTCCCCGTGCGATTATCAAGAATATTGAAACCGCCGACTATGTCTACACCGAATTTTACGGATTTTCGGTAAAGAGAGAGTAAATCTATGAAAACGGAAAAATCCATCACCTACTTTTCATCTCCTGGAAAAGAGAATACCAAAGACTGCGCAGAGCTTGCAGCAGCCCGTGCAAAGGAGCTTGGAATCTCCGATGTTGTTGTAGCTTCATGCAGCGGATATACTGCCCGCATCTTCTGGGAAGAGTGCAAAAAAGCCGGCCTGCATCTGATTGTGGTAACGCATGCAGTAGGCTTCGAAGCCCCCGGCATCTGGGAGTTTGACTGCGAGCTTGCAAAGGAGCTGACAGAAGAAGGGGTCAGTATCGTCACCGGCACGCATGCCTTATCCGGCATGGAGCGTGCAATCTCGCGCAGACTCGGCGGCGCATCCAGAACCGAGGCTATCGCAGAGGCATTCCGGAGAACCATTTCTATCGGTATGAAGGTCGCTGTTGAATGTGTCTTAATTGCGGCGGACCAGGGGGCAGTCCCGGTTGACCGTGAGGTTGTCGCGGTCGGCGGAACTGCAGAAGGGGCAGATACCGTTCTGGTCATTCTGCCGTCGCATACCGCGACCTTCTTTGATTTACAGGTCCGCGAATTCGTGGCTATGCCAAGGAACCGGTGAGTGAATGGTTTTCGCATCTCTTGTCGAGGCGCTTCGTGCCTATGTGAAAATGCCGCTTGTCTGGGTAAACGGCGCAGTCGCAGCACTTGCTATTCTGGCAGTGTACTATCTCACATACTTTGTCAATGAAACAGCAGGCCTCGCGGCTATGGTAATCTTTTTCATCTTCTTCCCGTACTTCCTGGCAGGAACCTACGGAGTCTTAATCGACAACAACAAGAAGAAGGGGGCATTCAAAATCTATGCCCGGTATGGATTCAGGCGCTGTCTGTTCCCGAACATCCTGCTCGTTCTGCTGACCTGGTTCTTAATGAATCTGGTAACCATGCTCCTGCTGACCTTCGGCGTCTCTGCTGAACTTGCCTTATACATCAGCCTCTTCGTGGTCATCCCGCTGGTCTTCTTCTGCTACTTCGCAGACATCACCGCAATCCGCCACAACTTAACGATGGGCCAGGCAGTAAAAGACAGTGCCAGGCGGGTTGCCCTCGGCTCCTTTTCGATTACGGTGTTTTACCTGATGAATATTGCTGTCATCTTCTTCGCTTCGTTTGTCCTCTCCATGGTTATGAGCTTTGTCGGATTCGAAGCTCTCCTCCCGCTGGCTGAAATGACCGAAGAGGCGCTCCTTGCCTTAACGCCGGAAGAGCTGGTAACGCTTGTTATGACGCCGGAGATTGTCCAGGCATCCTTTGTCTCGCTGGCAATTACTGCCTTTATCTTCGTTCCGTTCTTTGTCTCCTACAAGACCTACTTCTTCAAGAGAATGCTCTCTGTCTATAACGGCAGTGCAGTTCAGCACACGGCAGAAGAAGACGGCGAGTACGACGAAAAGGGACGCTGGTTCAAATACAAATAAAAAAGACGGGAGTTATCCCGTTTACTCTTTTACAATCGTGACTACTCTCTGCGGGAACGGGATGTCGATGTTTCTCTCGCGGAAGATTCTGTCCACTTCGCAGTTGACTGCGTTGATGGCTCCTTTCTTGACCGACGGGGATGCTGCGCAGAAGGTAATCTCGAAGTTTAAGGAGGAATCTGCAAACTCCATGAAGAAGACATTTGGTGCAACATCATTGGAGAAAAACTCGCTCTTCTGCATTGCGGCATTGATTGCGTCAAAGAGACTCTGGCGGACAAGGGCAAGGTCCGAGCCGTAGGCAACACCGATGGTCTCGTGGACAACCATGTACTCGGTAGGCTTGGAGTAGTTGATAATAATATCAGCAGAAACACTGGAGTTTGGAATCGTCATGAGCTGATTGTCTGCAGTCATGATGCGGGTGCTTCTGATTCCAACGTGTACTACCTGACCTTAGTTTCCGCTGACGGATACCCAGTCACCTTCATTAAACGGCATGTCGGCATTCAGCATGAATCCGCTGAAGATGTTTCCGATGATATCCTGTGCGGCTAATGCCACAGCGATACCGGCAACGCCCGCGCCTGCGAGAAGCGGAGTGATGTCGATTGCAAGGGCACCTAAAATCATGAAGAGACCAATCATCCAGATGAGAATCTTTGCGATGAACAGAACCAGCGGACAGAACTTCTTCATGTTCTCATTTGCGGAACACATGAATACATTGACCAGTCTGGTTGCCAGGCGGTGTGCGGCCCAGGTTCCGATGAGAATACAAATGGCTGCAAAGTACATCGCCTCAAACGGAATCAGCTCAAAGAAGTGGCCGGAGATGGTGATGTAGACTGTTGCAACAAGAACATAGAGTACTGCCGGAAGTCCGAGCGCAGTAATAACTGCCTGGAAGATTCCGGGTTTTGCCTTGGCAATCAGAAGCCGGGTTACCAGAAATACCAGTAAGGCAACGGCAAATCCGATTACCAGATCGATACATCCAACAAAAATATCGTTTGCCTCAATCATCATCCTTATATTAGATTGAGGCGGTTTATCTGTTTCTGATTATTTCTGTATTGTCAGTACTCTCTGCGGGAATGGAATCTCGATTCCGCGTTCACGGAAAATCCGGATGACTTCAGTATTCACGGCGTCTGCCGCATCACGCCGGACACGGGTTGATGCCGCTCCGAAGGTCAGCTCGAAAATCAGCGCAGAGTCGCCAAACTCCATGAAGTCAACCTCGGTCTCGATTTCCGCGGAAAGGGCGGATGACTTCTCTGCTGCGGATGCTACGGCATCCCGCAGACTCTGTTTTACCAGCATGACATCCGAGTTATAGGCAACGCCGACATTCTCACGGATTAAGAGGGCTTCGGCAGGCTTTGAGTAGTTCATGATGATGTTGTTTGAAATCATCGAGTTTGGGATAATCATCATCTGACTGTCTTCGGTCATGATGCGGGTGCTGCGAAGGCCTACGTGGAGAACGCGCCCGTAGGTGTTGCTCAGATACACCCAGTCTCCTTCAGTGAACGGTCCGTCAGTATAGAGCACAATTCCGCCGAAGATGTTTCCAAGAAAATCCTGTGCGGCCAATGCCGCGGCGATTCCGACAACTCCGGCGCTTGCAAGAAGCGGGGTAATATCCACTTTCAGCGTTGCAAGAATCATAAAAATACCAATCGCCCAGATGAGAATCTGTGCTGCAAACCGGGTAACCGGCGCGATTTTCCGGGTTGATTCTTTCCCTGAGGGCATTGCCCGGTTGATGAGATAAATGACTATCCGGTATGCGGCCCAGGTTCCAAGGAGAATCGCGACCGCGGCAAAGTACATGTCTTCAATGGAGATGTATTCGGAAAACGCGGTTGATGCGACAGCATATGCAGTTGCAAGCCCGATACATACCAGAAGCGGGGCATACAGTGCTTTGACCACTGCCGGAATCAGCCCTTTTGTTTTTGCGAAAAGAATTCTCTTTGCCGCATAGAGCACGAGAATTATCAAAAGACCGACTGCAAGGATTATGAAACTGTGAAATACCGTTTCGGGATTAAGCATGTCTGACTATTTGTCAGAGAATACAAAAGCACTTTAGAATGCGGCAGAAAAGAGCGGGAAAATATTGTGTAAATGGGTTTCCCCAATTTACATAATCTTTCCGAGCAGGCGGATAGAGTTGGTCATGTCCGGACCGAGTGGGGATCCGAAGATGATCTGGGTAACGCCGGCTGCGGTTAAGTCTTCACACTTCTGGCGGATGTCGTCTGGGGTACCGCAGATGGTGAATGCGTTGAGTTCTGCGTCAGTGACGAGCTCGTTGACAGACTTGAAGTCGAAGCGTGCGAGTGCGTCCTTGATCTTTGCAACGTTGTTGAGGTCGAGTCCGTGGCGCTGGAGAAGTGCTTCCGGAGATCCTGCTGCGATGAATGCAGAGACAATCTTTGCTGCCTTCTTTGCTTTCTTCTCGTCCTTGTCGATGGAGAGTGCAGTGTATGCACCAACGTCGAATCCCTTCTTGCCGACAGATTCACATGCTGCCTTGATGATTGGGATTGCAACTTCGAAGTCCTTCGGGTTGGATGCGTTGATGAGTGCTCCGTCTCCCTTAAGACCTGCGAGCTCGAGTACTTTCGGACCCTGTGCACCGACGTAGATTGGGATGCCCTTCTTTCCTGGGAGGGTAACACCGGTCAGCTTTGCACCGTCGTAGTCGAAGAATGCCTTGCCGGACTTCTTGAGTTCTGCACCACTGGTGAGTTCGCGGATGGTGTCGATTGCGTCACCGAGTCTTCCGACTGGCTTCTCTGGGTTGATGCAGAGCTTTGGAAGAGTGGAGAGGTCACCTGGGCCGATACCGAGGGTTGCACGGCCGTCGGAAATCTCGTTGAGGGTGCAGGCGAAGGATGCCATTGCTGCTGGGGTGTCGGTGAATGCGTTCATGATTCCCGGACCCATCTTCATGGTGGTGGTTGCCTGTGCGACTGCGGTTAAGACTGCGTAGCAGTGTCTGTTGTTGTAGTGGTTGGTGATCCAGGCGTAGTCGATGTCTTTGCTCTCTGCGAGTTTACAGTAGTCAACGACTTTCTTAACGTTAATGTTTCCTGGAACAAATTCAATTCCGTAAGTCATAGTTCTTTACACCTCATTCTAAAAGTTTCATTCCTCAACATAAATATATTCTGATTTAACAGAGGGAATGCCGCCCGTAAATCGGCTGATTTTCCCGCTGTCCAAAAAAGTCTCTAAAAACAGCGTATTTGTATGCGCTCTGAATGGACCTGCCGGGGATCGAACCCGGTTCTTCGGGTTCGAAGCCCGAAAGGATATCCACTACCCCACAAGTCCTTGACAGTACATGTATGTGCTTCTTCCTTTTACCCCTGTTGATTTAATACGCTGTCATGCATACATCTAAGTATGGTATTATCATCATCTGCTATCCGTGCCCGGCTGGAAAATAACACGCTTGGAATTGAACCGTTTGCAGAAGAATCTCTGCAGCCTTCCTCCTATGACCTCAGAAGTGCCGAGGATATCGTTATTAAAAAAGGAGAGCTGACGCTTGTTCCAACCATGGAGTTCGTCTCGCTTCCGGATGACCTCTGCGCAACCCTTTGGGGACGCTCCTCCTTCGGCAGAAAAGGCGTTACCCTCGGCGCAGGCTACATCGATCCGGGATTTCGCGGAAACTTAACCCTCTGCATGGTAAACAACGGCCCGGAGGATATCCCAGTCACCAAAGGCATGCGGGTTGTGCAGATGCTCATCCACGCTGTCGAAGGAAAAGTCGAGTCTGCCTACAACGGACAGTATCAGGACAGCCACGGCGTTGTGCAGTCAAAGCTGTAAGAGCCCGAAGGAAAACAGCATCACCGGAAGCATAACAGCCCCCATACAGAAAATCCGGGAAACGCCAAGCTTTGCCGGAATCACGCCGACGGCGGATGCCAGAATCAGCAGAAGCAGTCCAAACGGCCCGCAGAATACTGCCGTGAGAAGAATCAGGAAAATCAGAACGACGAGGCAGAGCGTCTTCTGATTTACCTGTGCCGCTTTTCGTCCCGCGCGGGAAAACAGCACAGTCAGCAGATATCCAAGAACGGCT
>JAGARL010000021.1 GCA_017622255.1 Methanocorpusculum sp. | reverse complement strand
CTCTTCTCTCTGGTTTGGCCAGGCAGTTCCGTAGTGTCCCTTGAGGTGCGGGTACTTCTTGAATCCCGGATATGCGTGTGCGGGGAGCATCTCGCCGTGGGTGTAGACGTCAACACCTGCATCTGCGGTTGCTTCGAGGAGGAGCTCTAAGTCCTTTAAGTCGTGTCCGGTAATGAGAATTCCCGGCTTGTCGCCGACGGTGGTCGGCACCTGGGTAATCTCCGGAACGCCGTAGGTGTGGTTTGCGGCATCAAGAAGGGCGAGTGCGGAGACGCCGAACTGTCCGCATTCGAGTGCGAGTCCGACACGCTCATCGATTGAGAGCTGCTTGAAGCGGGAGGCAAGGGCTTTGGTGATGAATGCCGGGATTGCCTCGTCAACTTTACCGAGGGCTACTGAGTGGGAGTAGTATGCGGCAAGTCCTTTGATTCCGAAGACGAGAAGGGAGATTAAGGAGCGGTCGTTTTCGTCTTCGATTGATTCGAGGGAGATGTCTGCGTCGGCAGTGAGGATTACCGGCTTCCAGCTGACGGCAGCCGGTTCTCCTTCGACCTTCGGGAGTGCGTCGCGAGCGGAGATGATGCAGTCTAAGTATCCCTGGAAGCGTGCTTCGTCAAAGCTGACGTTGGTAAGTGTTGCAAAGAGTGCTTCTAAGAGACAGTTGTCCGGGATTTTTCCTGCGGCTTCCAGGCGGTAGCAGAGACCGGATGCGGCATACAGGACAGCATCCTGGTATGCTGCAACAGATTTGTTCTTTCCGCAGACGCCGCCTGCCTGACAGGCAGGGGATTTTGCTTCCTGGCATTGGTTACAGTACATGGATTTTCACCTGCTATATTTTGTATACTAAGTATTATATCCATACTAAGATATATATGGAAGAGTTTCCAAAAGTATATCATGGACGAAAACTGCACGGTGAATCTGACGGTCAAGTATCTGACGAAGAAATGGACGCTGCTGATTATTTTGGAGATTTATAAGGGAGATAACCACACGCGGCGGTTCTCGGAGCTGAAGGAGAAGCTGGGAGACATCACGCCGAAGATTCTCTCCGAGCGGCTTCAGGAGCTGGAAGAGGAAGGGGTTGTGATTAAGCACGTCGATGCATCGACAGTTCCGGTGAAGTCGGAGTATACGCTCTCTGAAAGCGGGCTTGAGCTGATTTCGGTGATTCGCGGAATTAAGTACTGGGCTCTCAAGTGGAAGATTGATAATATTCCGTGCGGGAATCAGGAGTGTAAGAACTGTAAGCTTTGAGTTTTTGCCTTCGGTTTCCGATTCCGGTACGGATATTTCTTTTTAGAACAGGAAATGAGAGAAAACAAGCTAAGGAATTTTAGACATGCACCTTTTTTTTGCGGTCACAACTCCGCAGATGCATGTCTGGAATCAACGAATGTCATGGACTGACACTCAGTTTGTAGAGTGACTGGCGGGCAGTTTAACTCTGATAGTTATATTGTCATGTCAAGTATAAAATGTTGTCCCAGAGGGAAGAATAGAGAATATGAGAAAAGGAGGATGAGGTTCATCATCCTTTTCTCTTTTTCTGAGTTCAATCCAAGCCCGTATTTCACGGGATACAACCGAGATGGTTGTGACGATAAGACAAATTGTCTCTATCATTTTGTTGATTCCAGTCAGTTTGTGGGCTGACCAGTATCTATATTGGATTTGATGATATTTGAGGATTGTAGGAAAAAAGGGCTTCTGAATTTCTTCAGAGGCTCAGTCTAAGATATAGGTTGCAAGCACTTTATCGAGTGCCCTGATATCCACGCCTTTTCTGAGGCTGATGGTGATTCTTCCCGCCTTTGTCCACATCTCAACCTCGGCGTCGAAGTCGAGCCTTCCGGCGTTTTCGGTTGAGTACATCACAATCGAAGAGTACGGAAGGGTATAGACCTCCACCTTCTTGCCGGTGATTCCCTGTGCGTCGCGGACAATCAGGCGTTTGTTGGTGAAGACTGCCGAGTCGCGGATGGTCTTGTAGGCACAGACCGGTTTTTCTCCTTCGACCAGAATCTCTGATACGTCATCCGGGATATCACACGGGCTGATGAACGTCCATGCAGTTAAGGGCTGTAAATCACTCATAGCATATCATACGGGGGGAGGGTATGAATAGTTTCTTCTTTTCAGTGGTGGAAAATGCTCAATCTCTTTATATCTCTCTTTTGTACAATACTTTTCTATGGATAGAAAGAACCGGAGATTTCTGGGTGCTGTTCTTCTGCTTCTCCTCATTTTCGGCACTGCCGGATGTATCGCTGAGGACTCTGAAGTTCTCTTCTCCCTGCCGGGGGAAACTACGCTGTATGCAAAAGATGACAAGGCAGTTTCCGATTTTGTACAGGCAATTCCCCGCGGCGTCCACTCCTATCAGTTCCTGACATTTGACACGCTTCCGCCGCATGATGATATCATCAGTCTTCCAATAATTTTCCTCGGTGAGGAAAGAACCGCTGTCCTGGAAAAACAGAGGGATTCAATAGATGACGGCATCGATTCCTATTATGGATATCTGGAAGGAGATGCTGACTCTCACATTATCTTTACTCTCTCTGAAGATCTTCTTCTTGGAACGGTAGATACAAAAGACGTTTCAATTTGTATCTCATCTGTCGGCAGTGTGAAAGTCAATGGAAAAACTCTGCATTATGTTTATGACCAGAAGCAGGGAAGCGTTGCTGATACTGCATTGGCGCTCTTTCTGCTGTATGTAAATGCGGTAAGCCCCTCTTCATCTACGGATATTTTGATTTCCGAGGTTTTGGAGACTGTTGATGAAACGGATGTTATTGTTCTAACAGATGAAGATTTGAAAGAATATCCTGTTCTTCTTCGTGCTCTTAAAAGCGGTACGTCCAGCATTCCGGTTTATGATTCCGGTCTCTATGTCCCCTTCGGCGGAATTTCCGGCAGTGAATATTTCAGAATCCTGGAACAGTTTGGATACCGGTATATCTCTTTTGAAGGCGTCATCTATGTGATAGTCAGCGGTCCTGTTTCGAGCGGGGGAGTTGGATGGGACAATGTTGTTTCAGCTCTTGCAAAAACCGCAGGTGTTCTGGTTTTTGCTTCGGCTGTTGTTCTGGTGACAGTGAACTTTTTCCGTTCTGTCAGTTCCGCCGCTTTGGATTCAAAGAGTATGCAGATTCAGCTCTATATCGAAGAGAATCCGGGAGTGAGTGAAAGTGATATTGTCAAAGGTCTTGGATACTCACGCGGTTCAACCGTGCATCAGCTCAAAAAACTGATACGCGACAAACGGGTTCTGGAAAAACCGTATCACAAAACAGTCCGGTATTATCCGACAGAATCGCGGACAAGAGAGGATGACGTCTTTGATGCCGCTCTTCGCCGGGAAAAACCTGCGGCGATTCTTTCTGCTTTACAGAAACACCCGATGACTCTTGCAGAACTTGAACGAGAGACTGATATCTCCCGGCATTCTCTTCGCTGGCATCTTTCGCGGATGGAAGAGGATGGAATTATTCTTCGGAAGGAAGAGGCGGGAAGAGTTTTCTACTCACTTTCCAAAGAAGAGAAGTGAGCGCAGTATCCCTATCCTGTTCTTTTTTTATTTTGCAAACCGCTTCACCGCAGAATTTCTGATGGAGTTTTTCAACTGACAGGTACGCTCTTTACAGGTTGCGCACTGTAAGGTCTTGTTCGACCCTTCCCAGAATCTTTCCGGATGGCGTGCATAGGAAATCTCCCAGTGGAGAAGCACGACAAGCGAGGTGAAGAACAGACTCCAGCTGTAGAAGCTCGGGATAAAGAGCATCGGGGTAAACATCATGAAGTGTCCCCAGTCGTAAATCCGGCAGTTGATACAGCATTTGTTCTTCATGAAAAATGTCTGGAACGGACAGAAAATCAGGATGCAGATGTAGTCGCAGAGGAAGAAGAACACCGTCAGCATCAGCAGGTCTGCCGGAAGCAGAATTCCCAAAAGACAGAGGATGCCGAATATCGCATTAAACGAAAGCCAGACCAGCATGATGATAAGCGCTGCAACGTTCTGCTTCTGGACATATTTTGCAAGCGCTAACGGGTCGTGGTCTGCCGGGCGGTATTCGCTTTCCTTTGCCTTCTTCCACGCCATGGATAAGCGGTTGTTTGGAATCAGGTGGGAGAGCATGATTACCATAAAAAGAATCCAGAGAGCGTGCACGAAGGTAAACCCTTCGGTTATCGGCTGGAACATCATGGCGGTGATGTTTTCCCGGTTTGTCAGGTAGAGGAGGAGGAAGGCGAGGAAAACGGCAATCCGGATAGCGAACTTGAAGAGATAGAACTTGAGTTCGCGGGTTTTTCGAATCCCGCAGGTTACGGCTTTTTCCGTGTACTCTTTCAGTTCTTCCCGCTTCACTGTCTGTCCTCTGTTGGTTAGTAAATCTTGACCGTTCAGCGATATAAGCCCGGTGGTCGAAGATGTGTATGGGTGGAAAATAATAATTATACAAAAGTTCCATATACATGTGCGATGGGACAGGAGACACGCTACCGAATCGAGAGCCGCAGACGGGCGGGATATGAAAATCCCGGGCATTATCTGGTTCGGGAGTGCAGGATTGACGGGAAAAGATATACGGCGGCAAAGTTTCTGCGAAGCGGGCTTCGCCCCGATGAGTTTGAGCTGCGGGAATACATACAAAAATATGCGGCTGAACTGGAATCCCGCTTGGAGGAGCGTTTTGTAGCACAGCGGACCGCTCTTTTTTCCTGGAAGTATTTACCGCCTGAACTTGCCGCGGAGCTGGAGCGTCTGCGGTATCAGAATCAGGTGATGCATGAGGTGCTGTCCGTTGATGAGGCAGCGTGGTATGAGCGGGAGTTTGAGTATCATTATGTGCACGGGACAACCGCGGTTGAGGGAAATACGCTCTCTCTTTCTGATACGGTATCTCTTTTAGAGCATGATGTGATTCCAAAGAACAAGTCGCTTCGGGAGATTTATGAGGTGCGGAATTTTACGGCTGTTGCGGCATACCGGAATTCTCATCGCGGAAAGGTTGACTTTACGTTTATCAAACGTCTGCACAAGCTCATTACGGCAAACATTCTTTCAGAGCCGGGGAAGTTTCGGGTAAGTGACGGATTTGCGATTTCGGGCTGTGATTTTCAGTTAACACCGGCGGTTCTGATTGAGGATGAGTTAAGCGCACTGATTTCGCAGTATTATGCGCAGATTGAGTCAGGGGCAAATCCGTTTGAGTGTGCGGTTCTGTTTCATTATTATTTTGAGTCTATTCATCCGTTTGTTGACGGAAACGGCAGAGTGGGGCGTGAACTGCTGAATTATCTTCTGACGAGAAGCGGCTATCCGCGGTTTCTGGTTTTGGGAGAGAAGCGGGGGGAGTATCTTTCCGCTCTCCGGATGGGAAATCAGGATGATTTTTCCGGGATGGTTTCGGCATTTTGCCGGATGATGCTTGAACAGCGGGCGGAGACGGTGCGGGCGAATATGGAAGAGGGTCTGCGGGTTCTTCGCGAGGAAAAGCCGCGGTATGTTCGCGGTTCTGTGCGGAAGTTTTTCTAAATCCTTTCACTCATCCCGCACAGAAAGCCGCAGGACATCAGGCCGTGCATAATGTCCGCAGACATCATGCTCCATGCGGCTTTCGACTACCTTCTGCATGGCAAGGTCTGCATAGATGATGCCTTCTCTGTCCCAGATGGTCTCCGAGATCTCATGTCCGTAAGGGTCGATGATGCAGCTTCCGCCGCGGCAGACGATATCCGGCAGGGCGGCAATTTCTGCTTCTGCTGATGCGGTCTCTGGGTAGTCGGACTTTTTGAAGAACATGTCGCAGTTGATGAAATAGCAGTGTCCTTCTATTGCGATGTGCCGTATGGTGTTTTGCCATTCTGCATTGTCGTTGGTGTTTGGCGAGATGTAGAGGGAGACACCTTTCTGGTACAGTGCCACGCGGGCAAGCGGCATGTAGCTTTCCCAGCAGATGAGATTTCCCATTCTGCCCCAGGGGGTTTCCATTACCGGGAAGAACTCTTTATCCGCGTCTCCCCAGACAACCCGCTCACTTCCGGTTGGCTTGAGTTTTCGGTGGTTGAGCGCTTCACCTTTGGTCGATATCATCATGTTGGAGTTGTAGAGCGTTGCTGTTACCGCGTCCCGCTCGGAGTATCCGATGCTGATGTAGACACCGTACTCTTTTGCCGCCGCGATAATTTTCTGCATCTCCTCTCCGTCTGCGAGGATTGAGTTATCCGAGTAGACCTTCCAGTCCTTTCTGCCTTCGGCATTTCTGCTTCCAACCGTGAACCCGTAGGTCATGCCGTATGGGTATCCGGGGATGAACAGCTCCGGAAAGACAATCAGTTCCGCACCGTGCTCAGCACACTCTTTGGTGAGTGCGAGCACCTTTTCCACACAGGCGTCTTTGTCAAACATCACGGGTGTTGCCTGTACAACCGCGATTTTGCAGGTATCAGCTAACTGTTTCATGATTTCTCCTGTTTTGCGTATTGGAATGAGTAGAGTGTCGGAATCAGCACCATAAGCAGGATGATGCCAAGCATCACAAGTAAGTTCGCAAGAGGACTGGTGACTGTTATCAAAAGACCGCCTGCAACCCAGACCGCCCCTGCCATCCGGTGGGTTTTCTCCCAGTTTTCTTCACTTGCAAGTGTCCAGGGAAGCCGGATACCCATTGTTCGGTTCTGCTTGCAGTGCGGCAGATAGAATCCGACTGCTGCAAGAAGGAGACCTGCGGCGGCGGTGATGATGAATCCGACATTCAGCAGTATTCCGCAGGCAAAGGCATAGATTACTGCTCCGCATATGACGGAAATTATTGGAACTACCCACAGCATCACTTTGATGAGCTGTGAATTGTCCCGGTTTTTCTTTTCCAGAGAGACCATTAGGACACAGAACCAGTGCATGGCAAGCATAAAAAGCGGCAGCCCGAAGATGAGTGCTGCCTTGCTCATGTAACCGTCCGGTTCACCATGGATATTCCAGTGGGCAACCAGAACATCCGGGAGGATGTTCCAGAGACAAAGCCCGGCAAACAGCGGGAGCAGGGTGATTATTGAGGAGAAAATGAGGGTTCGTTTGTGTTCCCGGAGCAGATTTTTCATTGTATCAGCAGTATTGGCTTTGCTTCTACATTGAATTATTGTATAGAGTATTTCCTTTCCTAAATTATGTTTCATGGGAATAACACCTATCACCTTTGGAAAAAGAACACAGAATCGCAAGTCCTTCGGACTTGCTCATGGCTTGAGGCTTTCGTCTCTCGCCCCGCACAGACGCGCCTTCGGCTGCTGCGACCAGTCACTTTCGCGAACTAACGTTCGCGAACTGCTGCCGCAGCCGCTTTGTGGTCGCTTATCACCATCTCAGCATTCAAAGCAACGCCCAAGCGGCTGCGGGAGCAGCTCGCCGAAGGCGCGAGGCACGAAGTGACTCAAGCCTTGAGCAAGCCTTTGGCTTGCGACGGCGAGAGCGACGCGTTGCTCTGTCTGTGTGGTCTGTGTTTTTTCTAAATACGCTCAGAGTTATCTGCAGTTTTCCTCTCTCAAACAAATGAGTTACTTGTGTCCTCTGGTTACCGACTCCCATCCAAATCCGCGAATCAGTCCCCAGAATAAAATCATCACCGGGATGATTTCCAGTCTTGCCGCCCACATCACAATAAACAGCAGAACCTTGGAATAATCCGGCATAAGTGCTGAAATCATTCCGGCGCTTGCTCCGTTGTTTCCAACACAGCTGAGCACATCAAAGATAGTGCCTGCCGCGTTTGATGCGAAGTAGGGGTCGTGCAGGAGGATAATCAGCGTTCCTGCCAGGAGCAGGAGATAGCAGAGAATCAAGAGAAGCGACTTGGAGACAAGGGTTTCTGCCTGGCTTTCCTTTACCGCCTTTCCGTTGTGGCGCATTAAAACAACAGCCTTCGGGCTTAAAACCGCACGCTTAAACCACCAGACAAGCGTCTCGCCCATGATTTTGATGCGGTCAATCTTGATACCTCCAGACGTACTGCCCTGTGCACCTCCCATCAGCATGAAGATTCCCAAGAAAAGCATCGGCGCCATTCCCCATCCTGCAAAGTCCGTGTTCTGGAATCCCGTCGAAGAAATGGCAGTTCCTGCCATGAAAAGACCTTCGCGGAATGCCTGGTCAAGCGGGATGCCCGCGGTAATCGTCAAGTCGATTACCAGAACCGCCGAGACAAAGAGGAATGCCAGAATCATTGCCCGAAGCACCCTGTCGCGGAAGAACTCGCGAATCGAACGCTTCGCGTAGGTCAGGTAATACAGCCTGAATGGAACAGCTCCCGCAATCATAATCGGAATCAAGACCATCTCGAGAGCAAAGTTCTGGAAGTGCGAGATTCCGGCGGCGTAAATCGACATACCCCCTGTCGCGATTCCGCAGAGCGCTAAGTTTACCGCATCCCAGAGGCCGACGCCGGTTAAAAGAATCGCAAGAACTGCGAGGATGGTTAAGACCGCGTAAATCTTCCACATCTGAAATGCCGTCGAGATAACGCTCGGCATAAACGCCTGACTGCCGGACTCTGAGTTGTAGAGACCGCGGGTGACAAGCCCGCTTCTGGTAGCAACCGTTAAGGTGAACGCGACAATTCCAAGACCTCCAACCCACTG
>JAGARL010000168.1 GCA_017622255.1 Methanocorpusculum sp. | reverse complement strand
TAATGCAGTAGTTTATACGTTTTCAGGAGTATTAACTGTGTTGTCATTTTTAATCCACTGTGTCCATTTAGATGAGGGTTTTGCTTGTCTCTGAACACCTTTGGTAAAAAACGCTGATGCTCGCTAACGCTCGCGCAGCTCGTCGCTGTTTCGCCTTCGGCGAAACCTGCTGTCGCAGCCGCTTTGGAGCTGCTTTTGCGAACCTATCCTTTTTTAAACGCCTACAGGGATTTCTATCAGCAGCTCCAAAGCGGCTGCGACAGCAGGTTTCGCCGAAGGCGAAACAGCGACGAGCTGCGCGAGCGTTAGCGAGCATCAGCGTAATCAGCGTTTTTTACCAAAGGTGTTCAGAGACAAGCAAAACCCTCATCTAAATGGACACAGTGGATTAAAAATGACAACACAGTTAATACTCCTGAAAACGTATAAACTACTGCATTAGGATTTTTCAAACAAAAGTACTCCTCAGCAAATCCGTCGCATATACCCTGAAATCCCAAAACACCTGCGTACGAAACCCCGTAATGACTCTCTTTTTCCTTCGCAAAACGACAAAAAACCTCTCCCATAGAGAAAAACCCATATCAAGCAAGGCGCAAAATATCGCCGAAATACAAGAAAAAATGATGAGTGAAGTTTTCACTCCACAGCCGATAAAATCTGTCTTACCGTCTGATATACTGCCGGACTTTCCTCTGCGGAAACAGCTTCTTCAATATCCAAAAGCACCGTCATCAGTTCAGCCTTCAGTGCATCCGGATACTCCCGCATGTGCGAAAACACCGAAAGTATACCCGTTGTAATGTAGGCATTTACCTTTGCAAGCCGGATAATCGACTCCTTCAGGAACGCTCTGCCCTCGGCTGTTTCCAGAGACACCTTCCGGTTCTGGGCAAACCGCAGATAGAGCGACCGTGCTTCTCCTGCCTGCTCGATATGGAACTTCGGCGATGCCTCAATTCTTTTCAGGTAGGACACCGTATCGCGTGCCGCATTTGCCGCCGCCGAGATGAAGTTCTCAAACGCAAGCGGATGGGACGCACTGCGCAGGAGTTCTGCCTCCAGAACCTCCATCCGGTCCGGTGCCGAGGAGGAAAGATAGAGAGACAGTGCCGCTAAGCGGTTGGTGGCTCCGGCGGACTCTGCATACTGCTTTTTGATTACCGCGTGCACCTCTGCGGTATCAAGGGATGCCAGAATCGACAGCACCAGATTCTTTACGGCATTTGCTTTGAACTGTGCAGAAAGCACAGCCGGGACAAACTCTTCAGTGTTGTACGTGACATCATACTGTTTGTACAGTGCCGTAAGTTCAGTCCGGTACCGGGAGGCAATTCCGCGGAAAATCTTCTGCTTTGCCGCATAGAGCTTCCCGTACGCATGCGCAAACTGCGGGTCGGAAACGGACTCAAACATCAGAAGCGGCATCGAACCGCAGGAACGCATCAGCTCTGCATCAGAGAGCGTCCGCATCACTTCGTCAGCGAATGCATCAGAAGGCGCTGCTGACTCATCAGACAGCAGTCTCTGCATCTCCCGCTCAAAGAGCGCAGAAAATGCCAGGAAGCGGGTTACCGGATTGGTGTCCAGCCTGGTCTGCAGATACAGCGCCGCATCCGGTTCGGTCCGTTCCATCCGGATATAGGCTGCATGATTCTCATTCCATATCGCAAAATCGAACGGGCCTGAGCAGGGAACAGAGAACGTCAGCCGTTCCGCATCAATCTTCTTGGAAAATATTGCAACCTCTTCTCCTGCCGCATTCATCAGTGTTCCTTTGAAGGGGAAAATCCAGGGATTCTGTGTGCCGAAGCCCTTCTGGGTGACGGTGATTTCCGCAGAATCCGTTTCCGGATGATAGACCGCTTCTGCTGTCACCGTCGGGTATCCGGTCTGCTTTAGCCAGCGGTCAGCCATGAAGGAAAAGTCAGTGCGCCCCACATCCTCCATGGCATGGAGCCAGTCGCGGGGGGAAGCATTACTTCCGGCAAACCGTTTGTGATACAAATCCAGAGCCCAGGCAAATGCAGTTTTTCCCAGCATCGTCTCAATCATCCGGGTAAACTCCGGCGCCTTCACGTACGTGACTGCGGTAATCAGGTCATTGGGATCGTTGAAGCCTTCCGGCTCAATAGGCATGGAGACTGCACCGGTATCCAGCGAGAAGGTGCCGGTTCCGGGAGCATAGAGCTGGAGGATGTTGTTTAAGCGGATGTAGTCGCGGCCGAAATGGAATGCCAGATATTCATCCTCCACCATGACGGTGACTGCCTCATTCAGCCAGATGGAAAACGGCGTGTCTCCGGTAACGCTTGAACCGTTTAAGTTGTGATAGAACTCGTGCTGCTTGACACCGAGCATGTACTCGTAGGAAGCATCGGTGATTTCCGCATCCGGCATAATCCGGCTTGCGATAATCGTGGTGTTTCCGGTGTTTTCCATACCGCCGAAGTCCGAGTTCTGCATGGCAATTTCCCGGTACACCTCATAGGGATACTGGTATCCGCAGACCAAATCCGCAGAAAGAGCGGTAATCTCTTCGCTCAGCCCTGTCTCGCCGCGGAACCGCCGGGTACAGAGTTCATAGAGTTTCTGCCGCGTTTCGGTATCCTCGAAGCGTTCCGGTCCGGTGAAGATATGCGTCCAGAGAATCGCATCCGCCATGATGTCGACCGCGGTTTCTGCATCGTGTTTATCCGAACCAGGCAGTGCCAGCAGTTCGAGGCGGACGGTTTTTCCGTCCGGATAGCAGAAGTCCTTTGCAAAGGTGTCCCAGGTTCCAACCCCCAGGAAGAACAGGTACGGCGGCATTGGCTCATCGTTCTGATAGGTGATGGTGTCCCGTGTGGTATCAAAGCGGGTTCTTTCGCGGGATACATTTCCGTTGGAGATTAAGTTGCTGTATCTGCTGTCTGCAATAATCGTGGTGGTCCACGTACATTTTGCCCGCATATCGTCGATACAGGGGGCAATCCGCTGGAATCCCCACTGCTGACACTGGGAGATAATCGTCCGCGGCTGTCCTTTCGGCGTTATATCATAGTAGAGTCCTTCGAGGATGTTGTCTGTGGGGCGGCAGACGGTTTTTGCCGCAATCCGAAACTCTGTTCCGGGAGATACCGGACGGTTCAGCTGCAGGGTTATGATGTCGTCTGCATAGGTGTATTCGACCCGTTTTCCGTTCTGTGTCAGACTTTTGATTTCCAGATTCTTTGCATTCAGCCGGAGGCTTGCCAGCGGTTCTGCTGCCTGGAATCTGGTTTCAGAGGTGACGGTTACTTCTGTTTCGGTGATGTCAACCGTAAGAGAAATGTGCTGTACAATTACCGGCGGGTTTGGGAATTCTGCCGGACAAAAGAGATATTCGGTTTTCATGGATGCCTCGTAAAAAAGAGAATTACCATTTGCCGGTAATCCATCCGTATAAGCCGTAGATGACACATCCGGCGGCAACGAGCATGAGTACATAGTACATCAGTCCCGGTTTTTCTGATTTCTCCATGCTCATTAGTTAGCCTTCATGGGATATCAATCTGGTTACAGGGAAATCAGGGTGAGATTGCCGGCGGCGGCTGCTTCTGCCGCGAGGTTTGTTGCAGGGTAGCCGGATGCGATTACCGAGATTCCGGCATTCAGGGATTTTTTCACCATGTCAGCGGTGACTTTTCCGGAAAGCATCAGGGCGGTTTTTTTCAAATCAACACCGGAGAGAATGGCAGAGCCGACCGCTTTGTCAATCGCCGCGTTTTGTCCGACATCTTCTGCAAGGAAAAATCCTTTGGGGGATACTACCGCGGCCGCAAATCCTCCGGCGCGAAGGATTGCAGAATCCAGGCTTTCCGGCAACGCCGGAGGGTCGATGGTTTCTTCAAGGACCGGGAGCTTTGCCGCGTCCAGATAGGTTGCTGTTCCTCCGCATCCGGAGACCACGGTTTTCTTGGGAAGAAGAACCTTGAAGGGGTTGGCGGTAAGCACGCCAATCTCTGCTCCGTCAAGCATGACTGATTC
>JAGARL010000167.1 GCA_017622255.1 Methanocorpusculum sp. | reverse complement strand
GGCGGCAACAAGCCCAATACCAATCGAGGAGTCCGCCAGCGCCGGGACATGAACCGGAACGCCCATCTTTGCGCAGGTTCCAAGGATGCTTCTCCCCTCCGGACGTTCTTCATTGATTTTTTCCCCGACCAGACGCAGGAAGTCGCGGGAGGACATTGTCTGCTTTCCAAGAGACAGACCAAGGGCACATACCCAGTTCTCCATCGAACAGATTTCCATATCAGATGCAAACACATCATAAATTCGGTTTACTCCGCTGTTGAACAGTGCCGCATCATCTGCAAGGTGGGTTCCCTTGTAGTGTTTAATGCCCATATGTTCGCAGAGATCGTGGAACATATTGGCCCCGGTGGAGACGATGCAGTCCACAAAGCGGTTCTCCACCAGCTGGATGATGCATTCCTGCATGCCGGCAGGAACTATCGCTCCGGAAAGACCAAGCACAATCCGGATTCCTGGTGTCTGAATCATTTCCTTCCAAATCTGGAAGCTTTCGCCAAGCTTTCTTCCCTGAAAACCCGATCTGCTCATATTCTCCAGAAGCCTGTCAACAGATGCTTCCGGACGCATCGGATTAGTCGGCATATCAAACATACTGGTATATTTGCTAGACTATGGGAAAAACCTGCTCTTATTGAATCAGGAAAAAAAGTATGGGGTTATGAAATCTGCAGGTAACCGCCGAAGACCATCTCAATCTTGTCGGTTCCGTACTGCAGGACAAGTTCCTTGTCGTTGATTTCGGTGATGACGCCGGTACGGACTGCGTAGGCAAGTTCGCCGAGTTCATCGATGTACGGGAAGTCTAACTGAAGCATGCCGCCTTTCTCGAGCTTCTCGAAGTCAAGCTTCATCTCTTCGACATCTTCCTTGCTGTAGGTGTACTTCAGAGCAGAGCCGTCAAGTTCTACGGTCTTCTTGTCTCCCATGTTCATTCCGATAACATTGGTGGAGATAGCGTTCTGTTCGTCAGCAAAGACCATGTACGGCTTTTCGGAGTTGTCGATTGGGATGTAGGCACTCTCGTTGGTCTCGTATCCGGCAATGAATCCGCCGATAGAGGTAAAGACCGCTTTATCGCCGACGTACATGATGTATTCAACCGCAACCGGGTTTCCTGCCTCAACCGGCCCGGCGCTTCCTCCTCCGCCGAAGAAGTTCTGGAAGTTGGCGAACGAGAGAACGCACATAACAACCATCAGGACACAGAATGCGATAACGCCAATCTGCATCCAGTTGGTTTTCTTCTCTTCCGGCTTGTCACCGGCATTTGTTTTCTTCTGTACAGCCATGTGTGTATATAATTTCTCTTTCTTATCATAAACACCTTCCTCTCTGCTTTTTGCCGTATCGAAAAACTACTTAAACAATTGTGACTTACTATTAGTAAGTCATGACCTGACGAAATACTATACGGAGAATACAAACCATGTCACTTACCCCATATGCATTCAGCTTTGAATCGATTGGAAACACCATTGATTCCTTCCTGTCCGATATCGAATCCCGTGCTGTTTCGGTGATGCCGAAACCGGAATATATCAGAACCACTGTGAAAAACGCCGTTCCGCGTATCTCCGGAAACTTCATGGTTGACTTAACCGAGACTGATGATGCCTTAGTCATCTCCTGCGACCTCCCCGGCATGACCAGAGAGGATGTCTCGGTAAAACTGCTCAACCCGACAACCCTTCTTATCCAGACCTCCGTCTGTACCGAGACAGTCTCTTCCGGCGTCTATCACTTACGCGAAAGAAGAACTGCTTCGGGAAAACGCACCATCCTTCTGCCGGAAGAAGTCACTGCCGAAGGAGCACGGGCTGTTTTTAGAAACGGCGTCTTAGAGCTTGTCCTCATGAAGGTAACGCCGGAGGAAGGCGAAGAGATTCCGGTAGAATAACCCTCTCTTTTTTCCCATTGAATTCTTCCTATGAAGAAGGCATATATGCCGACAGCGACCATATCTTAAGCATACATGGAGAAAGGACAGAAGAAACTGCTGATACTATCTGTTGGAATCAGTCTGGCAGTCCTCTTTGCCGTTCTCCTCCTGACAATTGATGCAGATACTTTAACCGCGCTGAAAAGCTGTATGCCCGGCCTGCTGATTCTCGCCCTTGCGATGCATGCGGTATCGCTTCTTTTCTGGTCGGGAAGAATCAAGCTGATGTGCCGCTCGCTCGGCTACAAGGTCCGCTTTTTCCACTGCATAAATCTCGTCTGTTCCAACACCTTTATCGCCTCGGTTACGCCTTCGCAGATTGGCGGCGAGCCGGTTCGTGTCTATGAGCTGACCAAAGCAGGCGTTCCCGGCGGAAACGCGACAGCGGTTGTTATCATGGAGCGGGTATTTGACGGAATTGTTCTTGCGGTCGGTACCGGAATCTGCGTGTTTGCGCTTGGCATGTTCTTCGGGGAAATTGAGCTTCCGGCAGTCTGCATGTTTGCCGCATATCTTGCGGCAGGTATCTTTGCCGGGCTTGTGCTGCTCTTCCTGGTGTTTGCCAGAAACCCGAAGCTCGGCTACGCATTCATGGGAAAGATATCTAATCTCCTCTCCCGCAAAAAAAGCCCGGAGAAGATGCAGAAGAGCTTTAAGAAGTTCGAAGGCTATGTCGGCCAGTTCTATACCACGCTGTCGCACTTCAGCGGAAAAGCCCGGGCAGGACTCGCTTTTGGTCTGCTCTTTACCGTCCTCTACTGGGTAAACGAGTTTATCATCGCATTCTTCATCTGCATGGGACTCGGTGTGGAGCCAACCCCGGCGCTCTTCCTGCTCTCCTTAATCTTCCAGGTGCTGATTACCGTGATTCTCATGATCCCGATAACCCCTGGCGGAGTCGGCGTTGCAGAGATTTCCTTAGGCAGTCTCTATGCACTGATTATTCCGACCTCTATCGTCGGCATCTTCGTGCTGCTGTACCGCTTTATCTTCTACTACTTCAACCTCATCGTGGGTTTTATCGCAAGTATGCGCATCGTACGCCGCGAAGCCCATCTGGAGACATAAATGGACGCAAAATACAAAAAACTTCTCTGGATTTCCATTGGCTTATCTCTTGGAATCATGCTTCTGGTGATTCTCTTCACCTTTGACGAAGAGACGCTGGTCGCGCTGAAAAACTTTGACTACCGATTCCTCCTGATAGCCTTTGGTCTGCATCTGCTGGCAATTGTGTTCTGGGGAATCCGTATTCTGGTGCTGTGCCGTTCGCTTGGATACCGTGTGCCGCTTCGCCATTGTATCAATATGGCGGCGTCCGGTCAGCTTCTCGCGGCAATTACGCCGTCCAATATTGGCGGAGAGCCCGTTCGCGTCCACGAGCTCTACAAAGCAAAGGTGCCGCTTGCAGACTCAACGGCTGTCGTCCTCGTTGAACGTCTGCTCGAAGCGGTTCTGCTGGTTCTGGGAGTCATCATTGGTATGGGAGCGTTCTCCATCGTTTACCGCAACGGCGAGATTCCCGCGGAACTGATTACCGCCGCCTGGATTGGAACGGCATTCTTTGTCGGCATTCTGCTGGTGCTGATTCTGATTATGCGAAAGCCGGAGACCGTCAAGAAGTGGGGACTTGCGATTCTCGGACTCGTTACCAAGAAGATGAAACCTGCCCGCCGTGAGAAACTGGAAGGGGATATCACTGGCGGAATCGACCAGTTCTACAGCACCTTCCGCCACTTCGCCGGAAAGGAGGGAAGGATTGGTCTGTTCCTTGGTCTGCTGTTCTCGCTGGCGTTCTGGACCTGCGAGTACTCGATTGCCTCGGTTATCATGATGGGAATGGGCTATGAGCCGCATATTCTGCTCTCGATTATCTTCCAGCTGATTATCGCGGTCATCCTGATGATTCCGTTAACTCCGGGAAGTACCGGTATTGCCGAGCTCTGCTATGCGGGATTCTATTCGCTGATTCTGCCAAGCTCGGTTATAGGTCTCTTTGTTGTGCTCCTGCGTGCCATCCTGTACTACTCGAATCTGGTAATCGGATTTATCGCCTCGTTTATCATCGTAAAGCGGGAAGCAAAGAATGCAACGGTAACGCTGGGCGATGAGAACTAAACCTACTTTTTTTGATTCGCTTCGTTATCGGCTGACGGTTGCCGGAAGGACGGAGGATTTCTACCGGCTGCAGTATGAGCGGATGTTTCGGCGGCACTATGTGCGAAAGACGGACTGTCTGCGGGTAGGTCCGCTGTATCTGCCGCGTTTGTCTCACGCGGAGTTTCCAACCCGCGAGGAGGCATACTATGCGATGGAGATTGGGGATATTCTCTATCCGGCACTGCTTGGTTCGTTCCGCTATGTGGATGAGGGTCCGTATGAGTGGGAGGATGTGAGAATTGAGGAGGGAGATGTGGTGTTTGACTGCGGAGCAAACTTGGGGGTGTTTTCCCTTCTTGCGGCATACAAAGGAGCGGAGGTCTATGCATTCGAACCGATTTCTGCCGCCCGCACTGAGCTTCGAAAGACGCTTGATTTGAACCCAGCGTTAAAGGAGCGGGTGCATATTGTTCCTGCGGCACTTTCCGACAGCGAGGGTTCTGCAGAGTTTACGGTGCTTGACGGAACTCTGGTTGGTTCTTCGATGGTTCTTCAGCAGCAGGGAAGAAAGGAGACTGCACGGCTGACGACTGTTGATGCGTTCTGTGAGACGGAAGGCGTTTCCCCGGACTTTATCAAGGCGGATATTGAAGGCGCTGAGCGGCAGATGATGAAAGGGGCTGTAGAAACGCTGAAGCGGGATGCGCCGAAGATTTCTATCTGTACGTATCATTTCGCAGATGATGCGGCAGTGCTTCGGGGGATTATCAAGGCGGCGAACCCTGCGTATCGGATTTCTGAAAAGTGGAAGAAGATGTACGCAAGGGTGTAAAAAAAAAGGATTTTATCTCTGTTTATCTGCGTCTCTGATTTCCGTTAGCACGTTTCTCCGTTCCCCGCATCTTCGGCGGAGAGCCGCATATCGGACAGTCCTTTTCTCCTGCCGGAATCTCTGCCCCGCATCCTGAGCACAAAAGCTTCCAGACCTTCTTTTTCGCTGTCTTTGAGAGCAGACTCTTGACCGGGATTTTCAGATGCCGGCAGACATTCTGCACCGCAAAATCTCCGGAGACAACCGTCCCTCCGGTGGACAGACCAAAGGCAATAACCGAGATATCTGTCTCAGACAGCACCCGAAGGTCTCCGGACTTCTCTGCCGCCTCTTTCACTGCAGAAACGTCTGCCGGTCCTGCCCCGCCGATTTTGAGACCCTCCGCGGTCAGCACCGCAAAACGCATCTTTGAGACATGGTCGCGGATTTCCTCTGCGACCTCCGCGGTAGTCCAGAGGTCACCCTCTAAATGATT
>JAGARL010000166.1 GCA_017622255.1 Methanocorpusculum sp. | reverse complement strand
TAGCCGGACTTTAACGTGTTGTAGGTCTCAAAAGCGCACCGAAGGATTTTCAGTAAATCCGAGTTGTCATCTAATCTTTTCATAGTATAACTCCGAAGCCTGCCCAGGCAGTCCGGGCGGCTCTGCCGCCAAGGTGTGAACCGCGAGACGATATCCCTGGCGGGATTGGAGAACGACAGTTCGACAAGACCGACGGGGTTATCCTCTCGCGGGGAAACGCCTGTGCCCCGCCCCATCCTACCCAATACATGTTAAGCGGAGGCGACAGCAAAAAAGACGGATGCGCCGAGCTTGCAGGTCTCGTTAGAGACCGAAAGCGAAGGAGCAGACGGAAGCAGAACCGCGAAGCTTACGACAGTAAGCGGAGAGGGACTGCGGTTTTTTGCAGCCGAAGCGGATGCACGCCAAATCCCAAACCCTTCCTGACCTCCTCCGCCGTTAAGCCCGCCGCGACAGCGTAGCGGGCAGGCGGAGCAGTCGAATAAGACCAAAAGAGAATACCTCCTCTTCCTCCTTACACATCACCCGCCTACCCGCTACGCTGTCGCGGCGGGCTTAATGGCGGGACTCCCTCGCATCCGCATGCACTTCGTGCCTGCTCTAGCTTCGGGGAATCACAAAAACCCACACAACACCCGCACCCATCCCCGCCGCATAGCTCGCCAACACTCAGAAGCGGGCAGGCGGAGTAAGAGAGGCTCAATGAGACTCGAAGTTAAAGCACGACCAAAGGGCGTGCGGTGCAGTCGAATAAGACCAGATATAGGGGGGCATATTATCAAATACACCAAAAAGAAACAGAACACAGCAGAGAGTATTTCCCCCGCAAACGCCCATTAGAAATATACGAACAGAACCCATGAAACCCGCACTCCTTGAAACCGCCTGTGCCCTCTACTCGCAGGAAACAAAAACCAACCCCTTCAACACCTGGCTTATCGTGGAAAATGAAGACGTCAGACACCGCGCCTTCGAACTCATCAAAACCCCCGTTCTCCAGACCAGAATCACCACCATAAAAACCCTGGCGCACACCATCCTCAAAGAACAAAACGCCGGCATCAGAATCATCCCCCCCGAAGAACAATACCTCCTCTTCTCCGCCCTCGCCAAAAAAATCTTCGACAAAAAATCCGCAGAAACCAAAACCATAACAGAAAACCTAATTGACCTCTACATAACCCTCACCCTCAACTGCGCAGAATGCCCGGCTGATACCGACAAAGGACAGAAAGCCGCAGAACTCTTCTCCGCCTACCGCGCCTGGTGCCGGGAAAACAACGCAGTCGATGCGATTTCTGCCCTTGCATATGCAGTCCCGCTTGCCGAACAGATGCAGGCGGATACGGTCATCTGCTTCTGTCTCAAAAGCACCACAAAACAGGCGGAAAAACTCCTTGCCGCATTCACCAAAAACCCCATCACCTTCCAGACAGAACCCGAAATAACCGCTGAGACAAAAGTCCTCTCGTACAAAACGGTCCGGGAAGAACTCGAGCAGACCTGCGAAAAAATCTGCCGGATGCAGGAAAACGGCATTCCCCCGGAAGACATACTCCTGCTCACCCCCGCACTGCAGACCACCCTTCCGCTCTTAGAAGAAGTTGCGGCAGGATTTCGGGTAAACAAAACAACCCCCTTAACCTTCAAAACACCGGAGCGCAAAAGCATCGCCAACATTCCTGCCGTGCGTGCCGTACTTGCCCTCGTATCCGCCGGAATCAACGCAGAAGAAACCGACCTCCAGATAATTCTCGACTGCCCGCACTTCAGAATCAAACGCCGCGGAATAACTGCCGGAAAACTCAGAAAAGCAGTCAGAATTACCGGAAGCACCGACTGGAGAAACCTGCAGACTGATGACGACGAAACCCTCAAAACCGTCCTTGCAGAAATTCTGGACATCGCAGAAACACGGCAGAAAAGTGCCGAAACCCTGCGCGAAAGAATCACTGCCCTGCGGCAGGACTTACAGGACCTCGGCTGGACCGAATCGCCGATGACGCCTGCCGGTCATGCCGCACGAACCGCCTTCTTTAGTCTTCTCGACCGGCTGGCTGCTGCGAAAGCGGCAGAAAAGAAGTGCCCGAATTACGAATTTCTCCAGATTCTCACCCGCGGATGCCGGAAAAACGCCGGCATCCCCTATCCGGAAAATGAAACCGCATTCAAAATCGCAAAAATCCGTTCCGCCGCCGGCACAAAAACCCCGCATGTCTTTATCATCGGACTCACCGCAAAAAGCATCCCGAACATCTCCGCAACCCTCCCGCTCTTAACCGTCCAGGAAACCAAAACCCTGCTCCCCGACCGCTACCGGAAATCCGCAGAAGAGACCGCATATTACTTCTCCTCTGCAGCAGCCTCTGCCGGAAAAACCTGCACCCTCTCCTACGCAAAAACCGACACCGGAAAAACCAACTCGCCGTCTCCGTATCTCACCCGAATCAGCGAGGCAGATGACGCAGAAATACGAGAACTGCAGCACTCCATTCCGGGAAGCCAGAAAACCGCCGGATACGCAATTGCAAAATGCCAAAACCTCCCCGAAGCATTCGGCATCCAAAGCGCAGAACGGACCGCCGAGAGAATCCGGACAGCAGAGCCGGTTCCGGCATTCAGCGAAGAGCGGTTCTCTGCACTCTACCGGGAGACTAAAACAGTCTCTCCCACCTTCCTCGAAACCTATGCCGAGTGTCCCTTTGCCTGGTATCTCAAACACCACCTCCGCCTCGAACAAACAGACGCGGCATCAAGCGAAGCGCTCCGTCTGGGAAACGTCATGCACAACGTCCTCGAAACCTACTTCACCCGGCATGACCGGATCACACCGGAAACCAAAGATGCCGCATACCGGGAGCTTGCCGAACTGATTTCTGCGGAGATGGAACGGGCGGGAATCAAAACCCCTTCCTGGAAAGCAAAGACTCTGCAGTACCTGGACGGAACGAAAAGCACCCTTGCCGGATTCATCGAACAGGAACTCGCCTTCGCAGAACAGGGATACAGAACCGACGCCTCATGGGTTGAACGGGAAGTGGAAGCAGACCTTGACGGCATCAGCATCAAAGGACGGGCTGACCGGGTGCTTCGAAAAGAGGACGGCACCTTCTTTGTCCTCGACTACAAAACAGGAAATGTCAAAGAGAATGCAGAAACCGCACTCCAGCTCCCCTTATACAGCGAAGCCGTCCGGCAGATGATTGGAGGAACACCGGCTGTCGGTCAGTATTTCCAGATAGCGCCAAACAGCGTCGGCATCTCCACCCCCTTCAAAAACGGTGCGGATGAGATGATTGCATACGCAAAACAGCGGGCGAAAGAAATCTGCGAGGCGATACAAAGCGGATACTGCAAACCAAACGCGGACTGCAAAAACCGCTACTGCCCGTTCAAACGGGTATGCCGCAAAACCGAAGGAGGAGAAGATGACTGAGTACACCCCCGCACAAAAAGAGGCGCTGACCTTAGGAAAAAGCATCAGCGTTACCGCAGGGGCTGGAACCGGCAAAACCTTCCTCCTCACCCAGAGATACTTAGCTCTCCTTGCATCCGGCGCACTGCCGAAGGATATAACAGCCCTTACCTACACCGAAAAGGCCGCGGCGGAGATGCAGACAAAAATCGCCCGGGAGCTCAAAAAACAGGCGGAAACAAATCCGCGAATGCAGGAATGTCTCGACCAGTTCCCGCAGGCGGTAATCAGCACCTTCCACGGATTCTGCCTCTCGATTCTCAAAGAGTTCGCCTATGAAGCAGGGCTTGACCCCGGATTTTCGATTATGGATGACCTGGATAAAGCAGAACTTGTCGAAGACACCATCCAGAACATCATAGACAATCCGGACGATGAACTCTTCGATGCGCTCGTCCGCCTCCATACCCGGATGCCGCAGCGCACCATCCGCAGTATCATCCGCACCCTTCTGCAGGCGGATGAGCGCTGGTTTGCCCTGCTCAGAACCGAGCCGGAAACGGTTCGGAAAACCTGGTTTGCACTCTGCCGGGAGCAGTTCAAATTTGACGAAGAATTTGCCGGACTCGCAGACACCATCCCCGAAACGGAATATCTCAAAGCCCTGCAGAGCCGGTTCTTCGAAGACCCGGTAAACAGAAGCCTCATAAACCGGCTGGAAACCGCTGACACCGAACATCTCAAAATGGGGCGGGAGAAGTACGCGGAACTGGCAAAATCCCTGCGCACCGCAGAAACGCCGGAGAAAATCCGGGAACTCTGTGCCGGATTCAGCGGAAAAGAGGTCGGTGGAAAAAAGGAGTTCCCGATTCCGGAGGAAGAAACGAATAAAGCGGCTGAGTTCATCAGAATCTTTGCCGCCCTCTCATACCTCCCCGGAAAAGACAGCGAACTCTTCACCTTCACCCGCGAAATCCTGCTCGACCTCTTCGACACCGCATCCGCCTGCAAAAAGAGCATTATCCGCAAAAAACAGCGGGCAGGAGTTCTGGACTTCGACGACCTCATTGTAAAAACCGATGAACTCCTATCGGAAAAACACCCGGAGATTCTCAAAACCGTCTCCGCACGCTGCCGGTATCTCTTAGTAGACGAAGTGCAGGACAATGACCCCGCGCTGATTCGTCTGCTGAAAAAACTCTGCGGAACAATCCGCGACAGCGACCGGCTCTTTATCGTCGGGGACGCCAAACAGTCAATCTACCTCTTCCGCGGTGCAGACCCTGCCGGGTATGCGAAGTTCCGCGAAGAGTTCGGAGATTCGGAGACCGCACTGGACACCAGTTTCCGCTCGGTCCCGGAAATCATCCAGTTCGTCAACGAACTCTTTGGAGATATTTTCCCGAAACCCGGTTCTGCAGAAAAAGACTCCTGCGATCCGGAGTATAATCCGGTACGGGCAAACCGCACCAAATCCCGCGGCAGTGTAAAAGTGATAAGCGCACCGTACCGGAAGGGCTATTCCGGGGAAGAGGAAGCAGACATCCTTGCCTCCTGGATTTACGACTGCGTCACAAACAAAAAACTGACCGTCTATGATGCAGACGAAACCCCGCGGTCTGCAGAGTTCTCCGACGTGGCAATCCTTATCCGGAACAGAAATCGCCTGCCTGTCCTCTGCGCGGCACTGGAACGCTACGGAGTACCCTACACGGAAGAAGGCGGAAAAGACTTCTACCGGCGGCAGGAGGTAGCGGACTTGTACCACCTGCTCTCTGCCGTGCTCTGTCCGGAGGATGACATCCCGCTCTACGGAGCACTCCGCTCCCCGTACTGCTCTGTACCGGATGCGGAGCTGGAAGAAGCGGCGTATGGAACATTCGGCACACTGCACAGCAGGCTTTCCCGGTTTGCCGGAGAGCACCCGAAAAGCCGCATCGCAGAAGTGCTTGCCACCCTCTCCCGCTGGCGTGAGTATGCAGGACGCATGACACCGACTGCATGTCTGGAGCGGATTTTATCCGAGTCCGAGATTTATGCAGTCTATGCCGGACTTCCCGACGGCGACCGCCGGGAAGGAAACCTGCAGAAACTCTGTGCAATCCTTCGCGGGCGCTGTTCTTCCCGGGCATTTTCGCTCTACGAGTTCCTGTCTCTTCTGGAGCGGAGTCAGGAGTCTGCAGTGAAAGACAGCGAAGGAGACCCCGCAGACGAGCGGGACGGTCGGGTGCGGATTATCACCGTGCACTCCTCAAAGGGACTGGAGTACCCGGTTGTGTGTGTGTGCTTTGCCGGCGAGCAGAAGAGATTTGATACCCCGCTTCTGGCAGAGGACAGTACCTTTGGATACAGTGTTTCCGTAAAACTTCCGTGGATGGAGAAAAAAAGCAAAAGCATCCTGCATGCGGTATCGGAAGAGACCTGGCGAAACCAGGAGACGGCAGAACTGAAGCGGCTGTTTTACGTGGCGCTGACACGGGCGCGCGACCATCTGGTTCTCTGCGGCGCACAGGAGAATAAAGAGAAATACGCAAACCCGTCGTTTATGCGGATGTATATGGACGGGTGCAAATGTCTTTCGGAAAAGCCGGAGGTAATTTCCACGCCCTGCTGTACCGTGCCGGAAACAGCGGTTTCCCAAACGGTTTCCTGGGATACCGCATGTTTTGTCCCGGACACCGCAGAAGAAGAACTGGTGTTTGTATCGAAAAAAGAGGCGGAAGCACTCTCCCGCGGCACACGGCTGCATGCCGTGTTCGCCGGAGATGCGGATGATGCAGAGTTTGCCGGGCAGTATGCCGCGTTCCTTTCCTGTCCGCTGATGAAGGAGGTTATCTTTGAGCGCTGTGAGATGCCGGTTATGACCGGCGGAGCACGCCGGGTAATTGACCGGTTCGTTCAGTATGCCGACGGGTCATACGCGGTGATTGATTATAAGACCGGACTGCTTTCGGCGGCGGAAAAAAGCGGGCTGTTTGCGGAGTATACCGAGCAGGTATCGGCATATGTTTCGCTGATGCGGGAAATGACCGGAGGCACTGTCTCCGGCTGGCTCTACTTTGCCGATGAAGAGGAGGAAAAGAGGATTATCCGGGTTCTGTGAGTTACGGCAGAAACACCGGCGGCTTTCTTTTATGCTCGCTTTTCAGAACCAGCCCTAAAACCTTCTCTTCCACCGCATTCTGCGGCACAAACTCATTCAGCTCCAGATTCCAGAGCGCCGAATCCAGTTCCTGATAGGTAAGGCCAATATCTGCCTCGTCCGTCTGTCCCTCAAAGAATCCGGCGCTTGGTGCTTTGTCGATAATCTCCTGCGGGATTCCCAGTTCCTCTGCCAGTGCATAGACATCCTTTTTGTAGAGATGGAGAAGCGGCTGGACATCTGCCGCTCCGTCACCCCATTTGGTGGAGTAGCCGATTAAGTACTCGGTCTTATTCGACGTTCCGCAGACCAGATACCCGTTTGCCGCGGCAATATTGTAGAGGGTGGTCATCCGAAGCCGCGATGCGATGTTTCCGGCAAGAAGCGGCGTTCCCGTAATGTGCTCTTTGGCGAGGAACGCTTCCTGCACATCTCCTAAGGGAACGGTAATCAGCCGCACGCCGAGCGCATCGCAGAGCGCTTTTGCATCTGCGGCGTCCTGCGG
>JAGARL010000165.1 GCA_017622255.1 Methanocorpusculum sp. | reverse complement strand
GCATCGGTATTTCCGTGGATATCCGTGAGGAAAACAATCTCAGTCATTATTAGTATTTGGTACCTCTTTGGATATGAAGTTCATGGCTTGCAGTTGACGTACCTGCGTATTTCCCCGCGGCCGAATACTCAAAACTCCGTATCCTTCGGCACACAAAGTTTATGCGTACGCTTCGTATTCTCAAACGTATTCACCATAACCTCCACCCCGTACACCTTCCGAATCAGCTCAGCGTCTAAGACCTCTTCCGGATTTCCGTCGGCGATGACTTTTCCGCCGAACATCATCACAACGCGGTTTGCATAGATAAACGCATGGTCTGGGTTGTGCGTGGAAAGAATAATCGTATATCCCTCCTTTGCAAGTCCTGCAACCCGCTGCATCACGCGGAACTGATTTCCGTAATCCAGATTTGCCGTCGGCTCGTCCATAATCAGAATCTTTGACTTCTGCACCAGAGCACGGGCAATTAAAACCAGCTGACGCTCTCCGCCGGAAATCTCTCCGTATCCTGCACGTTCCAGATGGGCAATTCCCAGACTTTTCAGCGCCTCGCGGGCTTCTTCGATATGTTCCTGCTTTGGTGATGACAGCGCTTTCAGACTGCTGGTCAGTCCCATCATCACGACATCTAAGACCTCATAATTGAAAACCGGATGGGTGGACTGCGGAATATAAGCAATCTGCCGGGCAATCTGCTTATGCGTCAGTTCACTGATGTTTTTCCCGTTTAACAGAATTGTTCCGGAATACTTCTTCAGAAAGCCGAGCATGCACTTGAAAAGCGTACTCTTTCCCACCCCGTTTGGACCAAGAACGGCAATCAGATCTCCGTCTTCGGTCGAAAACGAAACATCCTGCAGAACCTGCGGGCCTTTCTTACTGTAGGCAAAGCTCAGATTCTGAATCTCCAAAGACTTCATGCCCGGCGTCCTCCCATCATCAGCAGATACGCAAAGATTGGCGCTCCGACAAACGCGGTAAGAATACCGATGGGAACCTCCACGGTTGCCATACAGCGGGCAAGGTCGTCGACCAGAAGTAGAAATGCGCCGCCCATGATAACCGCAGACGGAATGATTCTCCGGTAGTCGCAGCCGAAAATCATCCGGCAGAAGTGCGGGATAACCAGACCAATCCAGCCGATGATACCGGAGATGGAAACAGCGGCCGCGGTAATCAGCGTTGCACAGGCCACAACAATGAACCGCAGACGGTGTGGGTTAATGCCCATACTCTTTGCCTCATCCTCGCCTAAGGTTAAGACGTTCATCCGCCACCGGAGAAGGAAGATGGGAATAATTCCGGCAATGATTAACGTTCCGGCAAAAATCACATCGCCCATATCAGCTCCGGCAAGGCTTCCCATCAGCCAGTAGGTAATCTCCGGCAACTGGTCTTCGGTGTCGGCAACCGTTTTCAGGAACGAGGTCATGGCCGTAAAGAGACTGCTCACCAGAATTCCTGCAAGAACCATAGACAGCGTTGCACTTCCCTTCGTAAACCGGCTGACTGCATAGGCCGCTCCTACACAGATTACCGCTCCGGCAAAGGCGAATGCGGTAATCCAGACCGGACCTAAATCCATAAAGATGGCAAGAGCCGCACCGAATCCTGCACCGGAAGAAGCACCAAGAATATCAGGAGATACCAAGGGGTTCTGGAACATTCCCTGGTATGCCGCACCGGCTGTTGCGAGTGCTGCTCCGACAAAGAATGCGGCTAAGATACGCGGGAGGCGGATATTGATTACTGTACTCCACGTGGCATAATCCCAGGCAATATCCAGATGGAAAATCTCGGTTGCGAAGACCATGATAACATCCGCAAGCGAGACCGGGAATCTGCCGACCGCAAAGGAAATCAGAATGCACAAAAGAGCGGCAAGTATCAGCAGGATAAAACGGAGTTTATAATTCGGCACATGCCGCGTCTTTGCTTCTGTCATTTCTTATCTGTTAACCGCGCAATAATAAGTAATTAATCCTTTTTTACTGCAAAAGTAAATCAAATTCATTATACTCACTCCCGGCAAGAGCCGAAGGGTTATCTTCCAGCAAAGCAAATCTGTCTGGTATGGCAGAAGAAAAGATGCATATTTTCCTCACCGGCGACCGGCGTGTGGGAAAAAGTTTTCTTTTGCAGCGGGTTTTGTCCACGCTGAAACCGCAGACGTCCGGATTTATTACCGCGTGGGGGAAAGCAGACGCGGAAGGTACAACACCGCTGATTTTATCCGACGCTTCCGGGACAAGAAGCGCGGTTGCCGCCTGCCGGTATACCGACGACCGCCCGCGGAAAGTGTTCCCGGAAGTTTTCGAAACCCTGGGAACCGCATGTCTGGAAAACCTGCAGGGTCTGGTTTTGATGGATGAACTTGGACGCTTTGAATCATCCACTGAAAAGTTCCGCTCGGCGGTGTTTGCCGTTCTCGACTCCGACCTGCCGGTGTTCGGCGTCGTGCGGGATATGGAAATTCCGTTCCTGGATGCGGTCAGAAACCATCCGAAGACTGAGGTTATCCGGGTTACCGAAGAGAACCGGGATGCGCTGTTCGAAACAGTTCTCAAACGGATAGAGGAGATTCTGAAATGAAAAAGACAATAATTATCAATGGTTCCCCGCGGGTGAACGGAAACACCGCGTTCTTAATTGCGGAACTGAAAAAACATCTGGAAGGAGAGGTCATCGAAATCTCGGCATTCCGTTCCGGTATTGCCCCGTGTGTTGACTGCCGCGCCTGCTGGACGACCGCAAAGTGTGTGGTCGAGGATGATATGCAGATTATCTATGATGATGATTTTGACAATATCGTCATCGCCTCCCCGGTCTATTACAGCACACTTCCCGGCTCGGTCTTAAGTCTGATGAGCAGACTGCAGCCCTGGCATGCCGCAACATTCTTTATTAAAGAGCCGCTCGCACAGCGGCCGAAAAAATCCGCGGCAATTCTTACCGCCGGCGGCAAAGGAAACGAGGCAAACGCACAGCACCATTTAAGCGCATTCTTCAAGCAGGTAAATGCGACCGGATTCCGCGACCACATTGTCTGCTCGGGAAAGACAGATACAATCCCTGCCTGGGAAGACCCGGCTGCCATCGCCGGCGTTGCCGAGCTTGCCAAATGGCTGAATGAGGATTGAATGACACCAGCATTTCCGATTCTGGATGACCACTTCCACTTAAACCGCAGAACCGGACGCGGGCCTGAGGTGATTAAGGAGTTCATGCGTTCCGGCGGTACGCATATCATTCTTGTCACGCTTCCGTCCTGGTCCTGCGGGGTAACACCTTCTGCACCTGCAGACTTTCGGGAAGTCTTTGACAGTACACTTGCGGATGCAGAAGCGGTCCGCGAACTCGGCTGTACCTGCTACTGCATGGCAGGTGTCCACCCGGCAGAGGTGGGACGGCTTCTGGAACGCATGAGCCTGACAGAAGCAGAAACGCTGATGAAAGGCGGACTGGATGTAGCGGCAGAGTATGTGGCAGACGGAAAATGTATCGGTCTGAAGTCCGGCAGACCGCATTATCCGGTCTCACCGGAGGTCTGGGATATGGCAAACCGTGTTCTCTCGCATGCGTTAACGCTTGCCGGCGAGCTGGACTGTCCGCTGCAGATTCATGCGGAGAGCGGACCGTGTGCTGATGTCATTGATATGGCAAAAGCGGCAGGCATGGATACCTCCCGCGTGATAAAGCACTTTGCAACCTGCAAAACCCCGCTTCACCCCTCCGTTACCGCCCGCGAACCGTTCCTTGCCGACTGGTTCCGCGAAGGCCGCGTGTTTACGATGGAGAGCGATTTCATGGACGACAACTCCCGCCCCGGAGCTGTCAACGGCCCGCGTTCCGTTCCGCGGACCATTCAGCGAATGCTCCAGAAAGGAGATATCACGACAGACGATGTCTGGCGGATTCACGGAGACGTTCCGGCAAAACTCTACCGCGTACCGTTCGAAGTTTGATTTCGGGGACTAACACATCCCGTATCTCTTTTTCCAGGAAATTCAGCGCGGGGTGCGGAAAAGTTCTACCAAACCGGAATTGGTGTGTTCCCCATCCCAACAATTCATTTTTCCCGCATGCTCTGTATGTGCATTTTTCGAAATCGTAAGACGCCGGGACAAGACATAAATTGCTGTCCGCAGACCTTGGTGTATGAAACAGTTTGCCGTCGGATACGCCATACTTGCAGCCGCCCTCTATGCAGTCAGTATCCCGCTTTCAAAACTGTTTCTCAGCGAGGTAAGCCCGCTGATGCTTTCTGCCCTGCTGTATATCGGCTCCGGACTTGGGATGGCAGCAGTCGGCATCGGACAGAAAATCCGTTCCGCAAAACCGGACGGAACGCCGTTTGCCAAATCCGATACGCCGTATATTGTCGGCATGGTTCTCCTGAATACTGCAGCCCTTGCCTGTCTGATGCTGGGACTGACGTTTGCGTCTGCTTCGCATGTGTCTCTGCTGAACAATCTGGAGATTGCAGCGACCGCAGTGTTTGCGATGCTGTTTTTCCATGAGAAGGTATCAAAGCGTCTCTGGGGGGCAATTTTTCTGGTGACTGCAGCAGGGGTGATTCTTTCGGTGGAAAGCGGGGAGACCTTTTCCTTCTCTGCCGGTTCTCTTCTGGTGACCGCGGCCTGTCTGTTCTGGGGTCTGGAGAATAACTGTACCCGGGTACTTTCCGAACGAAGTCCGCTGAAGGTATCAGTAATCAAAGGAGTCTTTGCCGGACTGAGCGGTCTGCTTCTCGCACTGCTTGCCGGAGAATGGTTCCCGTCACCGTCTGTAATTCCGGCGGTTCTGCTCCTCGGCTTTGCGGCATATGGTCTGAGTATCTTCTTCTACATTCTCGCCCAGCGGTATCTTGGAGCGGCAAAGACCAGCACGTATTATGCGGTCTCGCCCTTTATCGCGGCAGGTCTTTCTCTTCTCATCTTCCGGGAAGTGCCGTCCCTGCAGTTCCTGCTGGCTCTTGTCGTCATGGCGCTTGGTGTGTACTTCGCTTCCACGAAACCCTCTGAGTAAGTAACAATTTGTAACAGGGGTTTTTACGGTTTGTTACATTTTGTAACAGTATTCTGCAGGCATGTTACAAAATGTTACTTATAAATATCAGCACTGCCAATCTTCTACTATGGCTTCAAAAGTAGTCCGGGTAAGCGAAGAGGCTTTGTCCGCTGCCGCACAGTACTCTCCTGACCTGAGTACGGCAATCCTGATTATGCAGGCAAAGCTCGAGGAGCGAAGCGGGCAGTCGCTTGACATGAAGGCGTTGGAGAAACTCATCCGCAATACGGTAAACGACTGCATTACTGATTTACAGAGAGGATATTAGATGCTTCACGGATGGATAGAACAGGAAGGACGCATTCTCTCTGCAGCGGAAGCGGAGAGACTGACCGCAGAGGAGCTTGCTTCCTGCGGCGGGGAGTTCTTTCTCGAGACAGCAGAACTAACTGCCCGTGACTGCTACGGAATTATGCCGGCAAACCATCCGGCAGGCATGGTATCTTCTGATTCCAGAACACTGCAGGTTCGCCCCCAGGTACCGGCGCTTGGTCTGGAGGATGCGGTCGTAGAAGCCGTGCATCTTCGCTGTTCTTCGGATGCGGTCGTAACTCTTTCGGGAGGAGTTGACTCAACACTCGTTGCCGCCCTCTCCGGACTTCCGGCGATTGCTGTCGGAGCCGAAGGCTCTCATGATGCGGAT
>JAGARL010000020.1 GCA_017622255.1 Methanocorpusculum sp. | reverse complement strand
CTATGGAATCACAAGTCTCTCTGCTACATTTATCTGCTGGATGTGAACTTGGTTGTGCTACCTTTCCTTTCGTTGCAGCGGAGGTTGTTATGTCATAATTGTTAAAGATAACATCCATAAATCCACTGCCTGTGTTCACTGTATTTTCAGGGAGGAACTCTGAACTTGCAGTGAGTTTCAGTCCCGGAGTTAAAATGACATCGCCGAAGTAGTGGTTGATACCCACAGAACCATATTCTGTTCTTTCCGGACTCATCGTGGATTTCACATACAGTGCCTGCATTCTGTCTCCGCTGGTTCCTGTATTGAGTCCAGTTGGATGCTCTTCTTTAAACCCATCTGCAGAGTAGGTACTGGAGTGAACTCCGCCTGATGTACAGCCTGGAACACCGCAAACCCATGAGAACCGGAGTTCAATGTCTTTGGTGTCAACCGCATCACCGGAACGATGGGTGATAAATAACTCCGGTCCTTTGAAATTATAGAGACTGGCTTCGCTGTTTAAGATTTCCACATCCAGAGCGGCAACCGGCGCCGCCTCTGTTTCTGACATCATGCCGGTAGCAAAAGCAGTAACTACCGCTGCGATAATCACCACAATTACTATCATCAGCATGACTCCGATAACCGGCGAGACGGCATCATCAGATTTTTTCTGAATCATTTCTGATATGCTCCGTCAGCCTTATGCCTTCACGAGAACTTCTTTGTTGAAGACAGTGTGCTTGTCGTTTGAGGTGACGACAATCTGAACATTGTCTCCAACTGGTAATTTTGTCTCACCAAATGTAACTTTCAGAATCATTCCTGGGGTGAAGTATCCTGTGTCACTAATAGTTCCAGTTGCAAGTGGGTCACCATCTTCCTCGTAGATATTCACACTCAGTTTTGTGATTTCTAATCTGTCACCGGAAAGGGATTGGAGCATCACTTTGTCTTCGTACGCATCCGCGGTCAGCACCACAGACGGCGTCGGCTCGGTGTCCGTCGCGATTCCGCCAGCGAATGCCGCAACAACCGCGGCGATAACGATAGTTACAACCAGCATCAGCATAACACCAATAACCGGCGAGACTGCATCTTCTTTTCTTTCTTTAAGACTCATAATTTTCATGCAAATTACCTCGACCAAATATGGTACAAAACAGGAATGCCCAGCACACCTGCCGCATAACAACGGCAGATGGAGTACGGTCTGCTGTTGCTGGTAATAACTTCTCAAAAAAAAAACACTTAAAACAATCGGTATTGTGTTGCGTCCACAGAGCGGCAAAAACGCGTTTGATTTCTGCGGAGGATTAATGGCGAATACCGCGAACCTGCGTTGCATTAGGAAAAATATCGGGTATGTGTGCGCAGATGGGTTTTGGTCGTCTGCAGAAATTTTAGAAAATTCACTTGTGTTAGCAAAAATGCAAATTCTGCAAAACGCGCGGTGTGTGGTTGCGGGCGGGTGTTTGCGATTCACTTTGAACATATGGGAAAAGAACACAGAGTTGCAAGCCTTTGGCTTGCGACGGCCGCCCGCGGTGGAAATATCCTCTTTTTTTGGGTAAAGTGATGAGAATGAACATAGTCAAAGCATGCTCTATGAAGTATAGTATTTTGAAAAATAGAGGTTGTTAGAAATCCTCAATTATTCAATTTAGGCGCAAAAGCCTAACTTATCCTCTATTTTATTTAGATAAAAAACCGCTCAATAATCTACCAAATCTCAAGCAGGACTTCGCTCTCTCCTGCCTCCGGATTCTCCGCGGAACTGAGCGGAACAAACCCGTTTTTCAGATAGAACAGAAGTGCTCTCTCATTTCTTGCAAAGACATGGACGGACAGCCGCTTTTTTTCTGACACTGCATGGGAAAGCAGCGCTGTTCCAATGCCCTTTCCGCGTGCATTGTCCCGCACAAAAAGTCCTGCAAGATATGCATCCTGCAGTCCGATAAAACCCCGGACCTCGCCGTCGTCGAACACATAGACCTCTGCTTTGCAAATCGCCGATGCGGACTCTTCGAAGCGCTCAGTAAAAAAGGACGGCGGGATAAAGGAATGGGCATCCAGATTTCCGGAAAGCCAGATATCCATCACCGCCGAAAGGTCGTCTTCGCGGAACGTTCGAATCATCAGAGAGTCCACGTCTGCATATCGGAAGCGCCGTATGCATAATCCCACGGAATCTTATGGCTCATGTGCACGCACCAGAACTCCTTCGCGTTCAGCTCTTTTCCGAGGCGCTCGGCATCGGCGGTGTTCATGTGCTTTGCAATATTTACTCCCGGCGGGAAGATGCCGTCTAACAGAAGCAGGTCGGCATCCCGCATCAGCGCAAGCGACTCTGCGCAGATTTCCGCCCGGGTATCGCAGGAGTACACAAAGGTCTTGCCGTCGGCACGAATCCGCATCCCGTAGGTTGGCGTGTCGTGGACCACCGGAAAGAGCGTTACCTCCATGCCGCAGATTTCCACCGGCTCGAAGGGAAGAACCGGGAACTCTGCATGGCGGATAAAATTAAAGACGCTTCCGCAGTAGTCGAGGACCTCCGGTGCGCCGTAGACTTTGATAATCTCGCGCTGTACGCGGTAGAAGTCCGCAAATCCCATGAAATGGTCGAAATGTCCGTGCGTCCAGATAACCCCGTCAATGTGCGGCGAGTCTGCGGCAAGCAGCTGACGTCTGAGGTCAGGCGTTGTATCGATTAAGAGATTCTGTCCGTTGTGCTCGATGAGAATCGAGGTCCGAAGCCGTTCGCGTCCCTCGGCTTTTGCCTGCCGGCATACCTCACAGTCGCAGTTTACTTTCGGCGTGCCGACGGTGTCTCCGGTACCAAGGACCGTAATCTTCATCTTACTCGCATCCGCCGCGTACCGCGTTTCTTCTCAGGACAAGCTCCATTCCCGCGGTAACATCTCCCTCGTTTAACTCCTTGCGTCCGGCAAGAAGGGCGGTAACGATAGCCTCGGTAAGCATCATGCGCAGGTCTGCGCCGGAGAAGCCGTCCGTCATCTCGGCGATGTCTTTAAAGTCCATGGAGCACGGAATATCGGATGCGACATGGTGGAGAATTGCCTCGCGCATCTCGGCGTTCGGGAGCGTGAAGCTGATGATTTCATCAAAGCGTCTCCATGCCGCCTCGTCGAGCATGCCTGCGTGGTTGGTGGCACCGATTAAGAGCACCTTGTCTTTGATGAGGTTGATGTGGTCGATACACTTGAGAAGAGTGTTTACCGCACGCTTCATGGTGCCGTTGTCGTCCGAGATTCTGGTCTTTGCGACATAGTCGAACTCGTCGATGAAAAGGATACACGGGGCAATACGCTTTGCGAGGTCGAAGATTCTGTCGATGTTCTTCGAGGTCTCGCCTAAGTACTGCGAGGTAATCATGGAAAGACGCACCTCGATTACCGGCATGTGAACGGCACGGGAAAGTGCTAAGGCAAAGGAGGTCTTTCCGGTTCCGGGAGGTCCTACCAGCAGGATTCTTCCAAGCTCATAGATGCGGTGGGAACGCAGGAACTCCTGATTTTCCAGCGAGGTCTGGACCTTTTTGACGATAGCGAGCTGTTCTTCACTGCAGACTAAGTCTTCCAGGGAGAACTCGATTTCGTTTGGTGCATAGGGGATGACGAGGTCCACTGCCTCTTTCATGGACTCGGACTTTTCGGTGACGGCGGAAATTTTTCCTTTGAGTGCTTCTTCGGTGTCCTCGAAGAGCGGGATGTTTTTGCGTGCTTCGTGGTATGAGATGGATTTTTCTCCGGCGGTCTCAAGGGACAGAGTGAGTGCCGGATTTTTCATGATGTCAGAGCCTGCATGGCGGAAGTACCATTTAAGGGCCGGAAGATATGCGGTGACGCCGAACTGGCTTAAGTCGTTGACGATGACGTAGGAGTTTTTGCTGTTTTCCAGAAGCTGGCGTGCGGCAAGGTTTGGGAAGTGGGATTTTAAGACGCCTTCTTTGACGGTTACCGGGCGGGCGATGACGCCTGCGGCTTCCGGGCAGAACATGGCACGCAGGTGCGGGGGAAGATCATTTACTTCTAACGCAGGGTTGGTGTTGACAGCTTCAGCGGTTAAGATTATTTCGGTGAGCTGAAGGAGTCCGGGGTCTACTGATGATGCTTCCATACTTGTCCATATATGTTAGCGGGGAATCTGCATAAGGTTTTGTGTGGGGTGAGAACTCATTGCGGAAAACAGGTAACGGAATTTAGACATGCACCTCTGTTACACGGTTGCGACTTTTGCAGGTGCATGTCAAGAGCGAGTCATGTTTGCGGATTGCAGGGAATCTACCGCTTAAACAGATTATTCCCTTTAGAATCAATCCCCACAACAAGCGGCATATCCGTCAGTTCAATCTCCCAGACGGCTTCCGCCATGCCGAGCTCTGCATAATGTACGCCTTTCAGCCGCATGCAGGATGCCGCAAGCGCCGCACAGCCCCCGGTAAAGGCGAAGTAGACCCCTCTTCCGCGAAGTTCTTCGACCACTTCATCCGACATGCCGCCTTTGCCGATTAAGCCCCGAATACCTGCATCCAGCATCGGTTTTGTTAAGCGGTTCATGCGGGCGGAGGTTGTCGGACCTGCCGCGACCACGGCATTATCCTGAATTACCGGTCCGCAGTGATAGAGCACGGCGCCTTTCGGGTTGAACGGGAATCCTGCCTCCTGGATTTTCAGATGCGCCTCGTCGCGGGCTGTATAGACCGTTCCCGACAGGAGTACGCGGTCGCCTGCGGTAAGGTCGAGGACTTCCCCGCCTAAGGGAGTTGTCAGCTTCATAACTCCACCGTCCGTCGTCTGCAGCACCAGCACTGAATATTTACTGCAACAGGCAGGCTTGCCGTGTGGCATGCGCCGCGTTTGACTTTGACTGCAAGCGCTGTCGTCTTTCCGCCAAGGCCCATCGGACCGATGCCGAGTTCGTTGATTCTGTCGCAGATTTCCTGCTCGAAGTCATCCATCTGGTCGATGGGTTCCAAAAGTGCCTCCTTGGCAAGGGCGGGGGCTGTGTCAAAAGTTCCGCCGATTCCAACACCGACGATAATCGGCGGGCAGGGGCGGGAACCTGCGGTTCTTGCAACGTCTGCTACAAACTCCGGGATTTTGTCCACTTCGGAGGGGAGCATCATTTTTATCTGTGACATATTCTCCGAGCCTGCGCCCTTTGGAAGAACCGTTACAGTGAACTTCTCCCCCGGTTGGATGTGGATTGCGGGCATTCCTTCTCCGCAGTTGTCTCCGGAGTTTTTGCGGCTTAGCGGATTTACCGCGTTTGGCCGAAGCGGAACCGAAACCGTTGCGCGGCGAACACCTTCCTCTGCTGCTTCAAAGAGTTCTGCCGAGTAGGGAATCTCCGGCGGCAGGGTTATATAGAGCACGATAAGCCCCGTGTCCTGGCAAATCGGCACATCGCGCTCTTTGGCAATCTTCAGGTTCGCAAAAATATTCTCATACTCGCCGCGG
>JAGARL010000164.1 GCA_017622255.1 Methanocorpusculum sp. | reverse complement strand
GGTACGTCCAAAGAAAGAAGAGATTCAAATGGATGAACCGGTGATCATCAGACAGGGAAATAAGTTTGGAGTAAAGATCCGCTCAGAAGCTCCGTCAATTCATATGATCCGGGCAAATATTGAGACAGAGATCGCGCCGATCGTCGGAAGTGAAAAACAGGCACAGGATCTGATCGATTACATCAAGTCAGAGAGGGGAGGGGGGCGCCCCGCGGCCGCGAGAAGGCGGCATTTGCGAAGCCGCCGCAGGCGGCAGGCCGCCGGGCGGCAAACTTCCCGGCGGGAATTTTCCGGATTTTAACAAAAACAAAGGTTTCTGTAAAAAAACGTACACCCTTTTTCCGGAAAATGCTTGACTTTTTCCATAAAAGGGTGTACAATTATGAAACGGAGGTGATTTTTTGGCAAAACAGAAGTATGACGAAAAGGACCTCATGGTCCGGGTGCAAGTGAGAATGGACCGCGAGACGCTGCAGCTGTTGGATGAGTTAGCAGCTGCAGCCGGCTGCAATCGTTCAAGCATGCTGCGGCAGTTGGTAAACGCGCAGCGGATGGGGCGGGGACTACGACCCGCCCCATAGAAGATCATTGATCATCAAACAAAAAAAGTGAGCCCGTTATGCAGTCACACATAGAACAGGCTCGGAAAGGTTCAAGGAAATTATATCACATGAAGAACGCAAAGTCAAGCGAAAAAACAGAAAAGCGCACACGGAACTGGATGGTCATAGTCTATCCAGACAGTGCCCCCGAAAACTGGGAAACGGTACTGGACGAGCACCATATATCGTGGTGCTGCTCTCCTCTGCATGATGCAGACAAGAACGCCGACGGTACACCGAAGAAACCGCACTGGCATGTGGTGCTGGCATTCGAGGGGGTAAAGTCGTATGAGCAGGTCAAAGAATTGTCAGATATGCTGCACGCACCGATACCGCAGCGGATTGAATCAATCCGCGGTGCGGTGAGATATTTGGCACACATGGACAACCCCGAAAAAGCACAGTACGACAAAGCAGCCATCCGCAGTTTCGGAGGAATGGAGATAGCCGACTACCTCCGCACGAGTGAGCAAATGCGGGGTAACGTGGTGCGGGATATTTGCCGATGGATACAGGAGAACGATGTTACCGAGATGTGGACAGTTATGCAGTATGCCATGGATAACGAACCCGACTGGTGGGAAGCACTCATCACCAATAGCGGCTACATAGTGGACCTTTTTATCCGCAGTTGGCGGAATGGAGGTACACGGAAGTGAACGGGATTGACGCCGAATTTTTTGAAGTGCTGCTCGCAAATATTTACGAGGAATTTGGACAGCAGATGACCGAAGATATGGTAAGAGATGTGCTATACGCAATAGGCCTGGTCGTAGTCATGCCGAAAAGATAAAAAAGCGGGGGGTTGACAAAATCAACCCTCCGTGGTAAAATACAAGAACAGATGTTCGGAAAGGTTCAAATGACGAATACCTGGATACCGCCGCAGCGGCTTGCGGAAATCCGCGAGATGATGAACAGCCGCGACCAATTGATCACCGACGTTTTGGTCGAGACTGGCTTCCGCTTGGATGATATCATGCATATCCGTAAAAGTAGCCTGTCGGGGTGCTCCGTGCACCTCCGAGAGATGAAAACCGGCCGATACCGGACCGCGAATCTCTCGCCCGAGACGGCAAGACGGTTGACAGAGTATGCAGCAAAGCGGCATACTCTGTCATACCTTTTCCCGGCTCTACGCAGAGCCAAGCGTAAGAAGCAGCACCGGTCCACGTACTGGCGCCATTTTGTCCGCGCTGCAAAAGACGCCGGTTATGCAGGATGCGGGTACACACCCCACAGTTTGCGCAAGGTTTATGCCGTTGCCCTTCTGCAGCGCTCAGGAAGCCTTGCAGCGGTTCAAAAGGACTTGGGGCATACCAATATATCCACCACGGCAATATATGCGCTCTCCGATCGTCTGTGACGGCGGAGAGCGATTTTTTTGCAACACTTTCCAGTTTGTTGCAAGTCAGACCGGCCGCAGCCGGTCTCCCCATGCCGCGCCGGTATGCTTGGGTACCGGATTTTTCCGGCGCGGCATCGTAGCGGCGTAGCCGCGGGACTTCCTTTTTCGTGCGGTTTCAGCTGACTTGGTCGCGGGGGCTGTCGTCCGGTTCCGCTGTCTTTGCTGCGCGCCCTCTTTGCTTTGGCGGCGCAGCCGCCTTTTCCGCCGAAGGCGGAGCGAGCCGCCCGCGGCGAAAGCCGCGGAGGGGAAGAGCCGCGAAGCGGCGAAGCACCGCCGGCGCAGCCGGCAGGCG
>JAGARL010000019.1 GCA_017622255.1 Methanocorpusculum sp. | reverse complement strand
AGCCATTGTCGAAGAGGTAGGATTCCATGGCCTCGGTGACGTCTGCGACGGTCTTGGAGAGGTTTGCAAGCATCCAGCGGTCGATAAGGGTGGACGGTGCGTCGGTCTTTGGAACAGGAGATTCCTTCTGAATCTGAGAGAGGGAGAATCTGACGATGTTCCACATCTTGGTCTGGAAACGGGATGCGGCAACGACGTCGTTCCAGTTGAAGAGGATGTCCTGTCCGGTGGAGGAACCTGCTGCTGCCCACTGGCGGAGTGCGTCAACACCGTACGGTCCCATGACATCTTCCGGACCGATAACGTTGTCGCGGGACTTGGACATCTTGAATCCGTCTTCGCCAAGCACCATTCCGTTGATTAAGATGCCGTCCCACGGTTTCTCGCCGAGGAGTGCCATACTTCTGAGGATGGTGTAGAATGCCCAGGTTCTGATGATGTCGTGTCCCTGCGGGCGAATCTGTGCCGGGAAGTACGGCGGCATACCGCTTCCGTCCCATCCGGTGACGTGGAGGTCGGTAATCGAGGAGTCCATCCAGGTGTCGAGAACATCGGTTTCGCCGGTAAAGGAGGTGCTTCCGCACTTCGGGCAGGCGTGCTTTGGTTTGTCGATGGTCGGGTCGATTGGAAGGTCTGCTTCGTCCGGGAGAATCATTTCACCGCACTCATCGCAGAACCAGACCGGAATCGGGGTTGCAAAGAGTCTCTGGCGGGAGATACACCAGTCCCACTCCATCTGTTCTGCCCAGTTTTCGAGGCGCTGGAGCATGTGTTCCGGATACCATTTGATTTCGCGGGCTGCCTTGACGATTTCGTCTCCCTTGACTTTGACGAACCACTGTCTCTCGGAGAGAATCTCGATTGGCGTCTTGCATCTCCAGCATCCGCCGACTCTCTGCTGAATCTTTTTCTGGTCCTTTAAGATGCCCATCTCGCGCATGTCTTCAAGGATTGCGGCGCGGCCTTCCTTGGCGGTCATTCCTTCGTATTTGCCGCAGAGTGCGGTTAAGGTTCCCTTCGGGGTGAGGGCCTTTCTGAGCGGTAAGTGGTGTTTCTTCCACCAGAAGACATCAGTCTTGTCACCGAAGGTACAGATCATGACAGCACCGGATCCGAATTCCATGTCAACGGCGTCATCGGCGATGATGGTGACTTCGTGTCCGAAGATCGGGACCTTTAAGGTCTTTCCAACGATCGATTTGTAGCGGTCGTCGTCCGGGTGGACTGCGACGGCGACACAGGCGGCGAGGAGTTCCGGTCTGGTGGTGGCGATCTCAAGGCCGTCGAAGTCGAAGTAGTTGAGGAAGGTTTCACCATCGTAGTAGGAGACTTCAGCAAAGGCGATTGCGGTCTCACAGCGGGTACAGAAGTTTACCGGGTGTTCGTCCTGGTAGATGTATCCGGCTTTGAGCATGCGCAGGAAGGAGAGCTGGGTCTTTCCGTAGTAGTAGGGCTCCATCGTGATGTATTCATTACTCCAGTCAACGGAGAATCCCATGGTGCGTAAGGACTGGCGCATCTTTTCGATGTTTTCGACGGTGAGTTCACGGCACATTCTTCTGAACTCTTCACGGCTGACATCGTTTTTGGTGATGTTGTGAATCTCTTCGACTTTTACTTCAGTCGGAAGACCGTGGCAGTCCCAGCCCTGCGGGAACATGACGTTAAATCCGGTCATGCGCTTGTAGCGGGCGATGATATCCATATAGACCCAGTTTAAGGCGTGTCCGATGTGCAGTTTTCCGGTCGGATACGGCGGCGGGGTGTCGATTACATATTGCGGTTTCTTCGAGTCTTTCTCGAAGTAGAAGTCGCTGTCATCCCACTGGTCAAGCCAGCGTTTCTCGACAGCGGCAAAGTCATAATTCTTTGGAAGCTCCTCAAGAGACATGTGGGGTTATATTTGTATTTTATAGCATATATTTGAGATGTTCAGGGGGCGAAGAGAGGGAAGGCTCGTTCCTCTTTTCCGTTATCAGTACAGGAAGGATATGCTGGAAGCGTAGCTCCAGGGTACTGGTTTTTTATATTCTTCCACTCTATATCTAAGACAGGCAAATGATGATAGTTACCCCCGCTGAGATTCGTCGGTGATGACGCAGGGTTCTGATGCCTCCCTTTTCTTGTTGTTTCTTCTTACGTTCTCCTGCATAATGCAAGGGCTAAGCCGCTTGGCGCATGCCCTTTAGGCGTCGCGGGGATATGGGCGTGTCGCAGGGTTCTGATGCCTCCCTTTTCTT
>JAGARL010000163.1 GCA_017622255.1 Methanocorpusculum sp. | reverse complement strand
TTGCGTAGAAGACCGAGCGGTGCAGACATCCCGGACAGAGAATTGCCGGTCTTGCCGGAACTTCTGCCGGAACCGGAGAATCCGGGTAGGTGTTTTCTGCAAATCCGACTGCGGCAAGGGCTTTTGCAACAAGGGCGGTGGAGAACTCGCCTTCGTGCGGAAGCGTTCCGTCAAGCTTTCCGTGAACGGCAACTCCGTTTGCGGCGGCAAGGACTGCTTCTTCGATTACCGGCATGAGTTCTTCGACGACGAGAATTTCCTCGTGCTGTGCGACAACTTCTGCAAGCCACTCGCGGTCAATCGGGTATGCGCCGATCTTGACAAAGGAGATGTCTTCGGGAAGGATTTCTTCCACATAGGAGGCAGAGATACCGCCGGCGATGACTGCTTTTTTGCCGCGGATTTCTGCGCGGTTATATCCGGCGTCAACTAAATATTTTGCAACGCCGTCCTGCTTTTTGGTAAGCTCCGCGTGCAGCGGTCTGGTGTGTGCAGGGACAACAACGTACTGCTTCGGGTTCTTCTCGAATGCGCCTTTGCGCTCAGACGGCATTGGAGCTCCAAGTTCCACATCACTCTTGGAGTGGCAGATGCGGGTTGTCGGGCGGAAGAGAACCGGAAGGGCGAACTTTTCAGAGATATCCCAGGCATTCTTGATGAAGTCGTGCGCTTCCTGAACGGATGCTGGGTCGAGACAGGGAATCTGCGCGAACTTTGCGTACATGCGCGAGTCCTGCTCGTTCTGGGAACTGTGTGCGAATGGGTCGTCTGCGGAAAGGATGACAAATCCGCCTTTGGTTCCGGTGGATGATGAGGTCATTAAGGGGTCGGCGGCAACGTTTAATCCGACGTGCTTCATGGTAACGATTGAGCGCAGGCCGCACCAGCTTGCGGCAAGCGCGTTTTCAAACGCGACCTTCTCATTCACTGACCATTCCAGGTAGTATGCGGGGTCTTTCTGTGCGCGAAGTCTGTCGATTACTTCCGATGACGGAGTGCCGGGATAGCCGGAAACGAAGTCTATTCCGGATTCCAGGCACGCATGGGCGATTGCGTCATTTCCAAGGAGATATTTTCTGGAACTCTCTTCTGCCATGATTCTATTATTATTGGTGATATGAGGGGATTAAGTATACGGCATGCTTTGACACAACACTTCGCAAAGTATAAATACATCAACAACATATCTTATAGGGTAACAGGGCGCGTAGCATAGCTAGGTGGTGCGCCCGGCTGATAACCGGGAGGTCATGAGTTCGAATCTCATCGTGCCCACTGTTTTCTTTTTCTTTTGTAAATTTCAACTAATACGATACGCTGTCGTTTCTGAAAACAGTTTCGGTAAAAAGCGGTATTGGGTATCAGAACATCCCAATGATGTTCGTGATAAAAATAATCGCAATACAGGCAGGACAGACAAACTTCAGCATAACCCACATTCCCTTGCGAATCACACCCTTCTCTTTTAAGTTCATCTCATCCAGAACAACCTTCGGCTTGACAAAGTAGGCAACCAGAATACACGTGAAGAACACCATCAGCGGCATCAGAATCGTTCCGCTCATGAAGTCAAAGAACTCAAGAAGATACATGTCTCCAATCTGAATCCAGTTTAATGCGCCGTAGCCAAGCGAGATGAAACCGCCGAGAATCAAGGTGTACACACTCATGATGATAACGCCCTTTAAGCGGGAGAATCCGAGTCTGTCCTTTAATGCAGTAACAATCACCTCAAACTCTGCAATCGTCGACGTAAGAGCGGCTAAGGCGAGCAGAACAAAGAACGCTCCGCCGGTAACCGTTCCAAACGGCATCATATCAAAGACCATCGGAAGCGACTCGAAAATTCCGCCGGAACCAACCGCCGCCGGATTGCCGTTCGTATAGAGATAACTTGCCGGAACAATCAGCGCTCCTGCAAGCATGGAGACAAGGAAGGTGAAGAATGCCGTTGAACAGGAGGACTTAATCACATTCACCTTCTTGGAAAGATACGAACCGAAGGTCACCATCACGCCAAGTCCTAAGGATAACGAGTAGAACACCTGCCCCAACGCCTCAAGCACTGCATCCGGGGTGAAGTTGTCAAAGTTTGGAGCAAGGAAGTAGACAAGGCCTTCCCATGCGCCGGGAAGAGACAGACAGTCAATTGCAAGAATAGCGATTAAAAACACTTCAATCGGCATAACAATCTTGCACACCCGCTCAATTCCTGCCTGCACACCGAAGTAAACGATAACGGCGGCTATTGCGATGTAGAACAGCAGCCATAACAGCGGCTCAAAGTTTGAGGCAATATATGTTGCATAGAATCCTGCCTCCGCGGCCGCTTCTCCGCCGCCTGACATATACAGGAAACCGTATTTTGTAATACATGCACCGAGAACCGCAAAATAGGGCTGACTCAATGCACAGACGAGAACACAGATAATTCCGAGGAATCCGAACTTCGGGTTCAGTTTTCCAAACGCATCCAGAACACCGACGCCGGTCTTTCTGCCAATGGCAAACTCAACTGCCAGAAGCGTGATTCCCAGCGTCAAAAGAATGGCAACATAACACAGGATGAATATGCCGCCGCCATGCTCAGCAGTCAGATACGGAAATCTCCAGATACATCCAAGACCTACCGCAGTTCCGGCGGCTGTTAAAATAAAACTCAGCGAACCGGAAAACCCTCCGCGTTCTCCCTCTGCCATGCTGGTATATGGAACGCAGAAAATAATAAAGGATTCGGGTTCTCTGTGTGGTGCCCTTTTGCCTTTTTTCGTAAAATCCGCAGTGATTTTCAGGAGCGGTTAGTGATGTCCCGCCTCAAAAGACATCACCTCATTCCATGGGAGAACAACCCACTCGCCGTCTCTTACCTGCATCACATCATAGACCGGATAGCGGTCGCCGTTTTCATCAAACACCAACGCACCGGAAAGTCCCACATAGCGGATTTCGCGAAGACCGTCTCTGATTTGTTCCGGCTCATAGCCGTATGAGCCGATAACCTCTGCGACCATCATCATCGCATCGTATCCG